>JAUXHQ010000153.1 GCA_030621455.1 Deltaproteobacteria bacterium | reverse complement strand
ACGCCCCTCAAATCATGAGTCTCCTGGTACCATTTCATCCCGGCAGATACCCCGAGGAGAACCCACAAGAGGCCACACCCTATAAGCATATAGAAACGCCACTCAGACGCCCCCCATAGACGCAGGATGAGAAAACTCCAAAAAAGGAGATTGATGGTCACAAATGACCAAAAAACCTCCGATATGCTGAAACTGTGAAGCCATCTAAACGCAGAAGGGGATGACGGCCCTTCGGTGCGGTCTTTGACCCTGTCCCTTGCATAGCGAAGATTAAAATCAAGGTCGGGGTCCCTTGGCATAAGACGTCTTGCACGTTCGTAGTTAAGGACCCCCTTGCCCAAGCGGTTCATCCGGACGTAAGAGTTTCCCAGGTTATAGAAGATCCCCCCGCCAACCGTTCCCCCACGTATCAACTTCTCGTATGCTGAGGCAGCCTCCTTATAATATCCGTCTCTATAAGCCGCGTTGGCACGAAAGAATACCTCGTATTGTTCGTCAAGAGATGTGTGTTCATCTGCAATGGCGAAAATAAACGAAAATGCAGGCAAGAAACAAAGGAAAAATGAAAGTACGATTTTTACCATTTCTATTGAGTGTAACCTTTTTTGTTTAATGTTCAGCAACCATGATCATGTTTGTTGCCGGTTGCTTGCTTCTTGTTGCTCGTTGTACGTAAGGAGCTGTCGTAACACCATTTATTCCAATGAAAATCCGGTGTAGTTGCAACCAATGTTTGATGCAGAAGTGTAGTTCACAACGGGCAATAAGAAGTAAGCGGCCGGCAATTGAAATGCGGGAACGAAAAAAGGTTACACTCATTTCTATTTACCCGTTCCGGGTGTCGGATTTCATCCCCTCCGTCGTCTATAATGCCTTCTCTATCTTCCTTACGACTGAAACAAGAGCACCTTTAAGCTGTTTCACATAGTCCGTCTCTCCCCCGCCCGCGTACAATGATTCCTCGAGTTTGGAGAGGATGTCACATGCCTCAGAAGCGGGTATCTCCCCCACGCCCTTGTCGCGAAGAATATCATACGCTTCTTTGGGCGTAAGGCTGCCACCGCTCAGGCCCATCCGTTCATTGAGGTAAAGGTTGGTTATCTTCAACATGTCCGCTAATTGACGGGGGCCTTTCAGTGACTCTATGCCCCTTTGGAACTTTGATGCAGCCTTCTTTTGTGCCCGCACCCTCTCATCGACCCTATCCGGCCTCAGGTAATGTCTAAACCCCAAAAGCAAGAAGAACAGAAAAGCCGGCGTCAAGAGAAGCCCAGCCGCAGGCCATCTCCCAAGTCGTTCCAGGCTGTCCGGCCTCAGGGCATCCGGCCGTTCATGGATAGACAGGATATCAAGACCTTGCACCTCCACCTCTCTCTTAACAGTCTCTTTGATATCGATCTTCTCTGCCTGTGCCGGAGCCTTTAGTGAGACATCTCCCGGGAGAACATGCAGCGTCAGTGGTTCGCTGGTGTTCCGCAAATAACATCCCATATCCGGATCGAAATAGCTGAGGCTCATGGAGGGTATCTCAATAGATCCGTCTCTTTGGGGGACAAGGGCCCACTTCATCGTCTTTGTGCCAGCCATACCCTCGAATGTCGTTTGGATATCGAGTGTCGGCTGATCCGCATAGATCTTGACAGTCTCCATGTCGGGGATCTTTATGTCCGGGATCAGGCGGGCGTTTCCTTTTCCCGAAACCATCGCCGTAAGCGTGGCCGATGCTCCGACTTTAACCTCTTGAGGGGTAAGGGCCGTACTCAATGAAAACTTGCCTACCAAACCGGAGAAATCAGCCGGTCTCCCCTTCTCAGGGAGGGGCTTCACATTCAAGTCGACGGGGTTCGAAGCAATGGATAAGGGCTTCGCCCTGGTGATTCCAAAGAAGCTGTCATCATAGAACCCGTCACGTGCCTCAAGTACATTCATCTTGAAGAACGTCGGTGTAATGATGTAGGAACCGGGTTTGTCCGCAGTCACGGCATACCTCACTTCAATGACAGAGTAATTCCTCCCGTTCTGCGACGCAATATACTCCATGTGATCTCCCAACTTCTTGAATGAGAGGCCATCATTTTCCGGTAGTACGAGGGAGACGTCACTTACCTTCCTGGCACGGTAAAACTTCAGTACATAAATGTGGTCCTGACCCACGTACCCGGTATCAGCCGATAGAGAAGCGGTGAGAAAGAGGGACTCTTTTCTGTCCCCGGATTCAGAAGCCGTACTCTGAACCTTTAGACGAACGGTTTGGCTCTGATATTTTTTCCCCTTAACAACCACTTCCGCCGGCCCGATTACAAACTCCCCATTCTTCCGAGGTGTGAGATAGAAGACATAGTCAATCCCCGAGCTAATGCGACCATTTATCATCTGAAAGCGGCTAGACGTCCCTCCCTGCCTTACGTGGAAAGATTCAAGGCCGGAAATAGCAGGAGCGGGCGTTCCTTTTTTCCCTTCTATCTTGACTACCAGTTTGATGGTATCGGCAACGGTAGCCTCGGTGCGATCCATCTTCAGCGTTACCGAGACCTGAGCCTCAGCAGAGGCAAGATCATACGATGAGAACATGCCTGATAAAACCATGCAACAATAGAATATATATATGATCCTCACCACTTTTTCCCTGATCTACTCGTTTGTTTTCCCAGGTCTTTCATGCCTTCCATGAGGATTGACCGGTCATCCTTAACATTTTCCAAAAGGGCCTCCGCCTTGTTCCTCGCCATCTCGGTATCTGTCTGGGGGATTTGCTCCGGTGCTTCCTCTGCAAGAGGCTTGGCTCCGTCCGCGCCTGCAAGGTCGCCTGAAAGGTCCTCTCCTTCCCGTTTCGGGTTCTCTCGGTGGCCTGCTTTCCTATCCTCTCCCTTCGCCCTTTCGTCCTGGTCCTTCTCTTCCTCGCCCCGGGTGCGCTCAGTGTCTTTTGGTCCCTCTTTCTCTTGTGAGGGGGCACCCTGGTCCGGGTTATCCCCCTTGTCCCCGGCCCCTTCTCTTTCCCCTGTTCGTTCGTCTCCCTTCTCTTCTGCCTGGGCTTCCCGATGAAGCGAGAGTTCAAGATTATACCTGGTGTCCTCGTCAGCCTGGTTTATCTTCAAGGCCTCTTTAAAATCCCTCACAGCGGATGCAAAATCCCCTTTCTTGAAAGCGATCACACCCCTGTTATAAAGGGAACGAAAACGGACATCCGGATCATCCGATCGTTTCAAAACACTGGCGAACGCAGCCTCGGCACCTTCAAGATCGGTGTCTTGAAAAGCCGCGCAGCCGCGATTGTAGCGAAAACGCACCTCTTTGGGATGATCCATGTCCGCCTTTCGAAAGGCTTCGAGCGCCTCCTTGAATTTGCCCTGTTTATACAGCTCCGCCCCGTCTGTTTCGCCGAAGGCCAAACAGTGCGCCACCATAAGGACTATGAGACTAATCAGCCCGTTTCTGAAACAACCTTTCATCAAATAGCCCCTCCAATAAGAGTAAGACAAACGCCGCTGTTAAGAAGAGATAAAAACGTTCCTCAAATACCTTAATCTTGCCGCTCTTAAGCGTGCGGGCCTCGGTCTTCTTTTGGATACCATCGAAGTATAGACGATCCAGGTCCATATCCCCTTCAATGGACCGCACATAGACGCCCCCTGAGGCCCTGGCAATGTCGGTAAGGGTCTGCTCATCGAGCTTTGAGAGGACAAGTTTACCCCCATCGTCTTTTTCAAACCCGCCCTTCCCCATTTGGGGCACCGGACCGCCCGTCGGGTCGCCGATGCCGAAGACAAATATGCGAACCCCGTCGTCCCCTGCCCTTTGCGCTGCTGAAAGCCCATGTTTTTCGTTGTCTTCGCCATCGGTAATGAGGAGGATCACCTTATCTGTGTTGCTTTTCTTATCAAATGAGGCACAGGCCGTATCGATAGCGTCACCCAGGTCCGTACCATAGACAGGGATAAGATCCGGTGAAAGCTGATCCAAAAACATCAAAAGAGCATTATAATCCAATGTCAGGGGACAGTGCAAAAAGGCCCTGCCCGCAAAGGCCACCAGCCCAATCCTATCACCTCTGATCACCTTTATTAAGTCCATAACCTCCCATTTGGCGCGGCCCAGACGATTTGGCTTGATATCCTCCACCATCATACTGGTGGATACATCCATACAGATCATGATATCCACTCCTCGCTGGGTTACTTCCTGGAAGCGTTCCCCCCACCTCGGGCCGGCAAGGCTAAATATCATCAATCCCATTGCCGCAAGCAGAAATATGGTCTTGACTACCCTCCTGGCCCGTGATTCCGGTATACATAGCCTGAGCAAGAGGTCGTTGTCAGCAAACCCGTCTAAGGCCTGGCTGCGCTTCCTTCCTGCCACAATCAACAGGAAGATAAGGAAAGGTAAGAACCACACAAGGTTCAAGAGCCACAATCTTGTAAAGTTCACGGGATACTCCTTACAACAAAACCCCTGACGAGGATCTCCACGAAAAGTACAAGAAGTGCGGGAACGAGAAAATAGGGGTACAACTCACGGAAATTAAAAAACTCTTTGACTTTAACTTCAGTCTTTTCCATCTGATCTATCTGATCATAGATTGTGGCAAGTCCCTGGCTGTCCGATGCCTTGAAGTATCTGCCCATCCCGATCTCGGCAATCTGTTTCAAGAGGGATTCATCGAGATCCACCCGTTGATATACCGTCCGCTCCCCAAAGATACCCCTCACCCGGAAAGGCACCGGCCCCCTGCTCCCAACGCCGACCGCATAAATCTTGATCCCCAGGGCATGCAGGGCCTCCGCTGCCTCAAGCGGGCCGATATCTCCAAAATTGTTCCGCCCGTCGGTCAAGAGGACCACAATCTTTGTGTGGGCCGGGATGTCCTTGATTCTCTTTCCCGACACAGCCAGGGCTGAACCTATGGCTGTGCTGTCCCCGGCCATGCCGATCTCTAACCTCTTTATAAGACCGAGGAGGAGGCCTTTGTCCATCGTTAAAGGGGCCTGGGTAAAGGCGTGCCTACCGAACACAACGAGCCCGATACGGTCATGCTCCCGCTTCTTGGCAAAGTCGCTCACAACCTTCTTGACTGCTGTAAGACGATCGACCGGCCTGCCGTTTAGCTCGAAATCAAGAGCCTGCATAGAGCCCGAGGTGTCGAGGCAAAGGACTATATCCACGCCCGATGACTGAACCTCCCGCATAACATTATAGAGTTGGGGGCGGCATATGGCGAGAAGGAGCAAGGTGAGACAGGTCATTCTTAAAATCAAGGGGAGTTTACAGACAAACGCACCCCTCTTTCCTATGCCTTCCTTTAGCCAGCCCGTGCCGGAAAAAGTGATGGCCGCCTTTCTGTGTTTCAACTTGACGGAAAGCCACAGGATCAAAGGGACAAAGCCCCCCATCAAATACGGATAGGCAAAACGAAACATAGTACTTATCCGCCCCC
>JAUXHQ010000209.1 GCA_030621455.1 Deltaproteobacteria bacterium | reverse complement strand
CGTGGTGGAAGCAGTAAAAGAAGGAAACTTTCACATATATGGGGTGAAAACCATTGATGAAGGGATTGAGATCCTGACCGGAAAAAAGGCCGGAGAAAAGCGATCGAACGGGGCCTATCTCAGAGGGTCCGTCAATTATCTGGTCAACGAGAAACTTAGGGAATTGGCCGAAGGGTTGAAGGAATTCGGTGAAGAAGAGAGTAAAGAGGAGAAGGGCAAGGAGAAAAAGGGTCACTAACCCCATAAAGCTCAGACTTGCCTCCACGAGGATTACCCCTGCCATCCCGAAGGTAGCCTCAACATGTATGTTGTCCTATTGGTATTGGGGTTTCCCCACGTTGCAACGACATCCGGGACCGCGTTGAAGTTAGTGTCCATCTTGAAGAGGGTGTTGAATAGTATCTGGGTTAGACGGCAGGAATTTGCATCTGTGGCACACCTGGGATCGAGATTGGTTGGGCTGCTTTCAAGACCTATGACAAGCGTATTTTTCTCAGGCTTCGGTTTTTGTGAACAAGCTGCCAGTCCGGTTAAAATGAAGACCGAGAGGAGGAGTATCCATACCTTGGGAAGAGTTCCTTTTCTCGCACCGTGACTTATCGTCATACTCGTATGGCTTATTTGATTCTCTTCTTTAGTAACTCCGATGCCTTCTCTATTACTTCCAATGTAACCCCCGGCAATCCATACTCCGGTAGTTCTGGCTTGGAGACCGCCCTGGCATCAAGGACATCGGAGTTCGCCTTTAGTGTCCCGGACTTGTACTTACAAAGAAAATCTACAAGTACGAAGTGGTATAGCACGCGATCACTCTCGTCCCTAATTATAGGGTCAAATACCTTTACTATTTCGAGGGCATCGATCTTCAAGTCCGTCTCTTCATAAATCTCCCTTTCAACCGCTTCCCACATAGTCTCGCCCGGCTCCACAGCGCCACCTGGTATACTCCATTTCCCGTACGCGGGTTCATTACCCCTCTTGACGAGCACCACTCTGTCATCCCAAAAGACTACACCACCAACCCCCAGGATCGGATAATCTGGATACTCTCTTCCCATAAGAAGCCCTTTCCCCTGAGACGCAATACCATTATTTATTAAGCGTTATCTATCTCGGTGCAGCGTCTCAATCGGATCCCGTGTAGATAACGGCCAGGATGTAAGTTGGTTCGTTCCTGTTTGAAGTGACTAGATGAGGGATGCTTGAAAGATAATAAATAGTATCTCCAGTATATAAGATTTCAACTTTTTCCTTCAACACAGCCTTCATCTCTCCATCGATAACGAATATGAATTCCTCACCGTCATGTATGGACAGCTCTTGACCGGGGGTTTCGGGTTCCAGCCTGACGATAAAAGATTCCATGTGTCTGTTCTTAACGTCAGAGGCCAGAGACATATAAGTATAGTTGTGCTCCTTTTGCGCTACTGGTCTGGAAACCACTTTCCTCTCTCCCTGACGCACTATGGAGTAAGTCTTCTCTCCCTCTTCTGCAGTAAGTGTTCCAAAGACCGTCTTCAAGGACTTGGCAAGCTTTATTATCGTTCCAATCTGCGGTGAGATGGTCTCGTTTTCGATCTGGGATAACAATTCAACAGGAAAACCCGTCCTTGTCGAAAGTTCTTCAAGGGAAATTCCCTCTATTTCTCTTATCCTTTTAACCCTATCGCCAATAGACTCAATTTCATCCCGGCTCTCCCTATCCTCGAAGTGCTCTGTCAACTCTCTCAAAAAATGCTGATATCTTTTACTATCCTCTCCTGGCATAGACATGTCAATCTCCCTGGGATTCATGAAAAAACAGTGCTTGAATTCAATAATGGATGTCCGGTAACAACTGATACCCCTAACTAGTTTCCATCCAAAAATGGCCCTTTTTCCCCTGAGCTGCGTTCTCCTCCGGTTTCCGCCTGCGACATACGATCATGTACGCCTCGGCGCAAACCGTCGTGCGGCCTTGCTCAGAGAAAAAATTGCTCATTTCTGAATTGAAAACTTGGTTCTTGCCTTTCTTGCTGAAGACTCCATTTATGGATGGGCACTAACTAGTTTCCATCCAAAAATGGAAACTAACTCAATCACTGTATCTAAATGCATTTGGCGGAAAAAGTCAATCAAATTTCCTCTGATACTGCAATTCTAATCAGCGCCCATCATCTCAAAACCTCATTTGTGGATAGGCACTGATTAGAATTGCCGGGACATTAAGTGATTGATTTTTTGGATCTGATGTTTTATATTGATAAAAATTAGCGACAATCATGGGAAGGCGGAATAATACTTCCAAAACAAGATCGGAGAATTAACAATGAAGTTGGAAGACAACCTTTACTACTATCTATGGACAAGTTTGACGGAAAACAACTGCAATAGTTACTACATTGGCGGTGAGATGCCAACGCTCATAGACGTGGGTCATAAGCATCGTGTGGACAACCTGATATCCCTCCTGGAGAAAGACGGTATCGATCCCGAGAGGATAAAGCTGGTGATCAGCACCCATGGCCATCCTGATCATTTTGAAGGAAACCGGACCTTTACGGACAACGGGGCAATGATGGCGATGCATGAAGAAGAGGATAAATTCCTCAAGGGGACGGGTGGGAGGATGTTCAAGATGTTCGGACTGGAAATCCCGGGGTATGACGCAGACTTTTATCTAAAGGAAGGGGACCTCTCGTTGGGTGAGAACCATTTTCAGATCTACCATACCCCAGGACATTCCCCGGGGTCTATATCTATATACTGGACCGAAAAGAAGGCCCTCATAACTGGAGATGTGGTGTTTAATCAAGGTGTGGGAAGGACTGATTTCCCCGGGTGCGATGGGGGTAAGCTGAAAAAGAGTATAGATAAGTTGTCCAAGTTGGAAGTGGAGTACCTACTTCCGGGACATGGAGATATTATTGTAGGGAGAAAAGAGGTAACCCAGAATTATGCATTTATAAAAGATGCCATATTTCCTTACATATAGGTTAGGGACGAGGCCAGTCCTGACAACTCCTCTTTGAGTTTCGCAAGCCTCGCTTCATATTTTGAAGTCAGGCTTGTAAGGGTTTGATGCCATCTTTGATCATGGCTCACTAGCGGTTGAACCGCGCTTCCGAATATGCCCATTCCGCGAAGGCTCTTTCTTGTCTCATCTTCTATTCTTTCTTTCTTCTTTTCTTTTTCGTCATTAAAATCCCGGTATAGTGCATTGATGCTGTCTGACAGAGGTTTAACCTTGTCCGTCTGAAGTATCCTCCCTATCATCTCCAGTGACCTTTCGTTGTCAAGGGATAGCGCAACTGTATGGACCAGTTCGGATATGACTGACTCAGTTATTATCTTACGTGCCTTCCCATCATAACTGTCCAGCTCTTTCATCAACCCCGTGATATTGAGGTTTCCGTTGAGGTACCGGTTCACCATCCCCTTGGCCTTTGATAGATACTCTTCCCGTTTAAACCCTTCCTTTTCTTCCTGCGATATGTCTATCTTCTTGGCCTTTTCCATGACGAGTTCCAAAGTGCTCTTTATTTCTCCCATCTGCTCCACCTTTCCAAATTACAGCTTCTGCCGCGTCCGAATCTCCCTACATCAACCATAGTCCTACTAATGGATAATGGACTATTACCCATGAGCTTGACAGTTACAGACTTTAAACAAAATAATATTCCTGCGGACCTGAAATGTCAAGGAGATGAAGATTAATCATCCGAAAAATCTTGACAAAATGGAGAAAAATATGCTAAATGCAGCATGCTGCTTGAATGAAGGCTCATTCAAGATTGCATCAGGATTTGGTTTTTTTCCTTTTGCTGGGGATTTACGAGTTGACGCACGTCATCAGAAATCTTCCCGGGGTTATTTGGGCCCAGCCAGGCCCTAAGTGAACTCCGCATAGACTTCCTGTCTCTGCGTATTGTTGGCGGGGAACCTCACTTGCGAGGAGGGTATGAGAGAGATCGAGGCAAGCGCTGTTATAGAAAAAGTAAAAGATCTTTGCATAGATGCCAATTGCGAAGTTCCCGAGTGTCTATTGTCCGCCTTGCGAGAGGCGCGTGAGAGAGAGGATTCTCCCATAGGGCGAACTGTTCTCGGAATTATACTGAGGAATGCGGAGATCGCTCGCGAAGAGAGGGTTCCCATATGTCAGGACACGGGGATTGCCGTTGTCTTTGTTGAAATGGGGGAAGATGTCAGGGTTACAGGAGGGCACCTGAGAGAAGTGATTAATGAGGGT
>JAUXHQ010000259.1 GCA_030621455.1 Deltaproteobacteria bacterium | reverse complement strand
CACCTCTATCCCCTCTGCGACAGGTATAACATTCTAGGGCAAACACAAAAAACTTACCAAGGGGAAGTAATAGTAGCAGAAGACCTGATGAAGATAGATGTATGAGTTCTTGAATAATTTCTTTTGGTTTTAAAGACTTCGACAGTCATCATTCCTTGTTTGAAGCTCTGCGGTTCAATAAAAGCAGCTTACATACAATAGCATTGGGGGATGGGACTACTATTTACAGAGGAGTTTTAGCCTTGAAGGTTGGGTTTGTGGGGTATCCGCCCGATGAAATAATGAGGGAGTACTGTTCTGAGGAACTGATAGACCTCGATAACGACCTTGGCCGGGTGGAAGAGAAGGATGACCTCTACCTTCCAAAGATAACCTGTTCTGTTATAAAGAGGATCTTCAATAATGCATTGGCTTTGCGCCCTCAAAAGATCATCTTCGATGTGGGAGAAGGGAAGTGCGACTCCGGAAGGTTCCTGAGCTGGCTACTGAGAGAGTATTTCCATATGGATGTCGTTGAGACGAGAAATCAAAACAGAAGGGGGCGCGGGACAGTTATCTGTGATTCGGAGCTGCCTTTGCGGAGAAAATTTGAGTTGATCCTTGATGGTATCGTTGCGCCGAAGGATTACAAACTGGGGATGGAACTACATCCCAAGGCCGGATTGTGGTCGGTCCCATGCTGGGACGCAAGGATATTAGACCTTTTCCCGGATGGTACGAGGGTTTTTGGCTGGACGCGTTGTTTTGAGAACGGCACACCGGATGACCTGGACCTGGAATGCCATGTAGAGAAAGATGTCCCTACGGTCTTCTATGCCCAGACTTTCTGTTCTAAAAACATCCTGGCAAAAAATCTGGCTAGGGTTTACAGAGGGCTCTATGTGGATTGTGATGGGAGACTGACTGCTTCGGTTAAGGCTCAGATAGAGGCATTTCTCTATTTGAGGGGAGCAATGAAATGACGGTCTTTGCCGATCTTGGCAGCACGTGGTCGAAGGTCGTGGATACTTCAGTGAAGATTATAAAGACAAAAGAGGTGCCTCTGGATATCATCGCGGATTTTGCCTGCGGGCACAATGCTGAAAAAAGGTCCAAGAGGTCTGTGAATGAACTTATAGCCCTCTGCGAAGGCGGCCTCAGATTGATAGGTGAGAAGAACTTTCTTCTGGTGGACGTGGGGAGCAGGGATACCAAGTACGTTGTCTATGAGGACGGTAAATTTGTCCAAACCGGATGGAATCAGGAATGCGGAGCATCTCAAGGCTTTGCTGTTGAGCTTTTGGAGATGTACTATGGGGTTGATTGCAATGAATTGGAGACCCCTGAACATGGTTATCCGGTGACATGCGGGCTCATCGGCATATCGAGGATATTCGATGAGATAATAAAGACGGGTGATGAGAAGAAGGCAGTGGCCAGGTTTATTAAAGGGATTGCCATGAACGTTTATCACTTCACAGGCAGGCCAGGAAGGATGTATCTCAGCGGGGGGTTGTGCGAAAACAGGCTTTTCATGGAATCACTTCCATGCGAGGTGATCCCACTGGGGAGGTTGGTTCTAATTGAGGGGCTCAGAGAGATATGGAAGAGAGACAATGGTCAGGAAGAGTCATAAATCAGTTGTCCCAATGGCTTGTGATAAGGACACCGGGATGGATTCTTCCCGGGTTTTTATATGGAGGGAAGGACGCTAAGGATTCAAGGGGGAGATAATGTTTGTAAAGCAACTGGAAGTTGGACAGTTAGGCGTGTTTGCGTATATAGTGGGGTGCAAAGAGACAGGAGAAGGGCTGGTTATTGACCCCGCATCCCATCCGGACAGGATAATTTCTATCAGCAAGGAAAACGGGATTGAGATAAAGTACATAGTAAATACCCATTCGCATCTGGATCATACCATGGGGAATGCCGATATGGTTGAAAAAACGGGTGCGAAGATAATAATACACGAAAATGAAAAGGAATCGCTTACGAATCAGCCGGCTGATTATCTTGCCATGTTTGGGTCGAGGCAGTCCCCGCCTGCAGACATCACTGTTCAGGATGGAGATACCATCAAGATAGGTAAACTCAGCCTCGATGTAATACTCACTCCCGGACACTCTCCAGGGGGGATCACCCTCCACTTAAACGGTTACCTCTTCACCGGAGATACCCTTTTTGTGGGAGGTGTCGGTAGAACGGACCTACCCGGAGCGTCATGGCCACTCCTCCTAAAATCCATTAAGACCCGGATCCTGACCTTTCCTGATGACACGATGATAATGCCCGGGCATAATTATGGGTTTGCCGCAACCTCTACTGTCAAACAGGAGAGGGATTCTAACCCGTTTATCAGGGACCTGACATAGTTCATGGATCCGATCCACCTTTGCCAACCCGACGTCGGGAAATCGTGCGGGGCTTGCTGCGGCCTGTACAACTGGGATGATCATTCCAGGGAAAGACTGGAACCCTTGTTTCAGAAGAAGACCGACCTTTTCCGGTCTTTGGTACGGAATTCCGGATCATTTGACAGTTATAGAAGAGAAATCTCGGAATTGTTCTCCCAATCGAAGCTCTTTAAAACCATCTACAACTGTGAATTTCTGGGTTTTGTGGATGGGCCGCGGACGAAGGTAGGATGCCTCCTCCACCCCATGGTGAATGATGGAGAGGATCTCAGGGATCACTCTTTTTACGGCAAAGAGTTGTGTGCTTCTCATGAATGTCCCAGTTATACTTACCTTACACAGGAGGAGAAAAAGGCTGTCATCTACGGGTGCGATGACTGGTACATTTACGGTCTGGTTGTTACGGATATCGACTTTGTAAAAGAATATTTTAAGATCGTATATAATACGCTCGGTGAAACTATAGACCCTGAGAAGATAAAAGAACGGGAATTGAAGGCGGTGATCTCGGATTATTTTAGGTTAAAGGAAGAGTGGAGGTTCAAGAGCAGGAAGAAACGTCTTGGTAAATACTATTTTTCTTATGAAGAGTCCCATATAGCTGATATCGATTACCAAAAAAGACTGGGGATAGATGGGTCACGATTTGACAAGATATTAGTGAGTCTGGAGTCAGAGTTTAGGTCGGCCGGGGAATTGTACGAGGCAGAGAGGATTATACAGGCGAGTATTGATAGGTTCATTGAAGTATATACCCACGGATGACACCCGGGCTTTTTGGAAAGTCACAAGTCTTGGAGATAACCTCCTGGAACGTGTGATGATTGAGAAAGGATTTCTATG
>JAUXHQ010000082.1 GCA_030621455.1 Deltaproteobacteria bacterium | reverse complement strand
GGGGGGGGAGCCATGAAAAGGAGAATATGATGAAGTTTTTTTGCTAAGATAATGAGAAGACCGGAAGGACCAAGTAATTTCCACCTGTGCAGTTGGTCAAGTTTAACGCTTAACGCAATCCTGTTCAACTGCACAGGTCGACTAATTTTAGGAGAGGACCAATGAAAAGAGAAGACATGAAACATGGATACATGGAAAAGGTACAGCGGACAAAGAGCTGGTCCGCGATAGATTTGAAGGAGACATATTCACGCGAAGACACAAGTGATATCAATTATGAAGAAGACATCGGTGAACCTGGAAAGTATCCTTACACACGGGGGATTTATCCGAATATGTATCGTGGAAGGCTGTGGACAAGACGTCAGCCATGGGGGTTTGGGACGCCGGAAGATACGAATAAACAGATGAAATTTTTAATAGAACACGGTAATACAGGCTTGATGGTTTTTCGTGATCAACCGACAATGCACGGAATCGATTCCGATCACCCCCTGGCAAGGGGAGAAATAGGCGTTAGCGGGGTTCCGTTGTGCTCGGTAGAAGATATGGAAGACTTGATGGATGGCATTCCCCTGGAAAAAATAAGCACAACGCTACTCTGCGCTTCAATAGTTAGTCCCGTGGTCCTCGCACAATATATTGTAGTTGCCCGGAAAAGAGGTATAGATATAGCCAAATTGCGAGGTACAATCAGCAATGATCCGATTATGAGCCATGTTTGCTATTCGAAAGAAGTCAATCCACCGGAATTCGGGGTAAAAATTTGGGGCGATCTCGTGGCGTATTGTGCGGAGAATATGCCGGTATGGCATGCTGCTTATGTGTCTTCGTGTTATAATATAAGGGAATATGGTATAGATGCTCCTCAGGAGATAGCCTTTGGGTTGGCGATTGCGTCCGCATACTTCGACGGTTGTCTGGCGCGGGGAATGGATATAGATGATGTGGCACGGAGAATGTCATTTTATTGTAGTACGGGCATCGATATCTTTGAAGAAGTGGCCAAATTTAGAGCAATGCGCAGGATGTGGGCCAAAATGGTACGGGAAAAATATGAAGCGAAAGACCATAGATCATGGCAGTTTAGGTTTGCTGTTCAGTCGGCGGGACATTCACTTGTTCCCCAGCAACTACTGAATAATATTGCCCGGACTGCCTTTGAAACATTGGGAGCCGTGTTGTCCGGCGCTCAGTCGATCTTCACCACTACATTTGTTGAACCGGTATCTTTGGCTACAGAAGAGGCCCAGAGAAACGCTTTAGCCATTCAGGGGATTATCGCTCAGGAAACCGGTGTGGCAGCGGTTGTTGACCCCCTCGGAGGTTCATACTATATCGAAGACCTGACAAACAAGATGGAGGAAAGGGCAACTCACGTATTGAATGAGATAGAAGGAATGGGAGGGTTTATTGAAGCGCTTAAGAAGGGTTGGGTGGATAGACAAATAGAAGAAGGGAATTCACAATACCAGAAAGACATAGAAAACGGTGAGCGTTTAATTGTCGGGGTGAATTACATGACTATTCCCCGGGAAGAAGATAACTCGTCCTATGGGGGGCTGTTACGCATTCCACCTGAGACAGAGGAAAGGCAGCTTGAACGGGTCAAAAAGCTCAAGGCCACCAGGGATTACGAGAGGGTAAAACGTTCAATCAAGAAACTGCATAAAGCAGCAAAAAAAGGAGAAAATGAGAACCTCATGCCACATATCATCGATGCCGTTGAAGGAAAGGCAACTGTGGAGGAAATTATGGGTACTATACGAACAGCCCGTGGTCTAAGCTGGGAACCGTGGGATTACCGGAAGTCGCCATTTGAGGAGGGGGTCTTAGATGACTGAAAGAATTAAAGCAATTATTACAAAAATAGGTCTCGATTCGCACGAAAGAGGCGCAATGCTTGTAGCCAGCGCTTTAAAGGATGCCGGGATAGAAGTGGTTTATTTGGGTAGCTTTCAAACCCCGGAGAATATTGTAAAATCTGCGGTGCAGGAAGATGTGCACCTGATCGGGATAAGTTGCCACTGTGGCGAACATTTGACGCTTGTGCCGCTTGTACTTAAACTTATGACTGAAAATAAGCTGCAAAACGTTCCGGTAATAGTTGGGGGAGTAATCCCCAGAGAAGATGCTTCGGGATTGGAAGCAGCAGGTGTGAAGCGGGTTTTTATATACGGTACGACAATGGAGGAAGTTGTGCAATGTGTGCGGGATTTGTGTTCTGAGAGCGGATAGAGGTTTGGGGTTCCCAGATATTAAGTCTTGTATAGAAAAGGGTCATTCCCGGCTGAGACGTTCTAGTTGGCGGGCAATCACAAAACCCTTGACAACCCCCGTTACATGTGTTAAAAATTGAATGAATGTTCATTCATATTCCTCTTATCCATGATACGTTCCGGTTCGGAGGAACCCTCTCCTTCCCACAGTGTCGATGCGGTTGGCGGTTCTCATTACCGTTTCCATTTTTTGGGAAAACGCTTTTTCCCCTTCTTGTATCCGCTTTCAAAGACAATTGGGGTTAATTTATTCATTTGTGAACCAAGGATTGTTTACTATGTCAAGGAGGTAATTTATGGTTGGAATTAAATCGTATGGGGCTTATATACCTGTTGTCAGACTGAATAGGGATCTGATCTCCAGTGCATGGGGTACGCGTTCCATAGGTGGAGAGAGGAGTGTGGCCAACTATGATCAAGACAGCCTGACCATGGCCGTAGAGGCTCTCTTGAACTGCGTTGATGGAGAAGACAGTGAGGGGGTTGGCGGGTTATTCTTTGCCTCCACTACATCCCCATACAAGGAGAAGTGCTGTTCGTCCATAATGGCTACGGTTGCAGATTTGTCCAAAGAAATCTGGACGAGTGATTTCGGAAATTCCCTAAGGTCAGGGACTTCTGCTTTCAGGTCGGCGTTAAATGCTGTCAAGAGTGGGGACAGGAATAATGTTGTAGTAACCAGTGCTGACTGCAGGCTGGGGACTCCTCGCTCCGTAGATGAGCAGATTTTTGGAGATGGCGCTGCAGCCGTTCTGGTAGGAGATTCGGACGTCATAGCGACTATCGAAGATGCGTATTCTGTTTCTGACGATATTACCGATGTTTGGAGAACAGACCAGGACACTTTCGTTCGTTCCTGGGAAGATCGGTGGGTATTGACTAATGGTTATACAAAAAATATGAAAGCGGCAATATCCGGAATTATGAAGAGACAGGGGTTGACCCCCAAGGATATTGCTAAGGTGGTCTTATGCAGCCCTGATGCACGGAGCTACGTCGGACTGGCGAGGGCCCTGGGGTTTGATACCAAAACCCAGGTTCAGGATCCTCTGATTTCAACCATTGGCAACCTGGGGGCGGCCCAGCCTTTGATTCTCCTCATATCGGCATTAGAAGAGGCGAAACCTGGCGACAAGATCCTCTTGGCCAGCTATGGAGATGGGAGTGATGCTTTCATACTGCAGGTAACAGATGCGATAGAAGGTGTTAAGGAGAAGCGAAGCGTCAAGGATTCTATCGGATTGAAGATGATGTTGTCTACCTATCCGAAGTACCTGGCGTTCCGGGACCTTGTGCCTTTGCCGCAAGAGTTCATAAAGCTCTTCCCATCGGCGTCGGTAATGTGGAGGACACAGAACTGGTCATTGAGGGGGCACGGCAGCAAATGTAAGAAATGCGGACTTGTCTCTTTCCCTATTCAGAGGGTGTGCTTTAACTGTCAATCTCGGGATGAGTTTGAAGAGGTGAGGCTTTCCGATAAGAAAGGTAAGGTATATACTTATTCCCTGGATAGTCTTGCGGGTGGTGTGGAACCACCAACTGTTCAGACAATCGTCGAATCAGAGGAAGGAGGGGCAAGACTCTATTGTCTGATGACCGATTGTAACCCGGAAGAAGTCAAGGTTGGGATGCCGGTTGAGATGACTTTCAGGAGGTTTCACAGAGAAGGGGGTTTCTACAACTACTTTTGGAAGTGCAGGCCGGTAAGATAAGGAGGAGACGGAATGGAAAGTATTAGGGATAAGGTTGCCATAATCGGCATGGGGTGCTGCAAGTTTGGTGAAAACTGGGACAAGAGCCCAGAGGATATGATAATAGAGGCCGCTTATGAAGCCTATGAGGACGCCGGCATCGGACCGAAAGACATTCAAGCAGGCTGGCTTGGAACGGTGAGCGCCCACTGGATAGGAATGGGGGGGCTTGCCCTGGCTGAACCGCTTAAACTTCAGGGGATTCCCATAACAAGGGTGGAAAACTGGTGTGCTACCGGGCATGAGGCCTTGAGAAATGCATCTTTTGCCGTTGCATGCGGCATGTATGATATTGCGATTGCAGTCGGATTTGAGAAGCTCAAGGATACGGGCTTCCCCGGGTTGGGTGTTGGAAGGGGGATGCACCCTACGCTGGAGATGCGAAGAACCGCCCCCAGTAGTTTTGCCTTTATTGCCACCAGGTATTTTCATAAGTATGGTCTAAGCCCCGAGCAAGGGAAAGAGACTTTGGCTAAGATTGCGGTTAAAAACCACAAGAATGGGAGCATGCATCCAAAGGCCCATTTTCAGAGGGAGATAACACTCGATCAGGCGTTGAAGGCTCCGATAATTGCGTGGCCTCTCGGTTTATTCGATTGCTGTGGTAATAGTGACGGAGCAGCGGTAGCGATTATAACGAGGGCTGAGCTTGCCAAAAAGTATAGAGATGATCCGATCTATATAAAGGGGATGGGACTATCTCAGAATAATATGATGCCCCATTTCCAGCCGCATTTTGACTGGACGGGCTTTGACGTTACGAAGAACGCTTCTCGTCAGGCTTATGAGCAGGCAGGAATAAAGGACCCTCGTAAAGAGATAGACCTTGCTGTAGTTCATGATTGTTTTACTATTACGGAACTCATTATCTACGAGGATTTGGGTTTCAGCCCCAAAGGGAAAGCAAAAGAGGATGTTGATGCAGGCACATTTGCCCTTGACGGAGAGCTTCCGGTCAACACCGACGGCGGGCTAAAGTGCTTCGGCCATCCTGTTGGGGCCAGTGGTTTGAGGATGTCTTATGAGATATATAAACAACTCCAGGGAAAGGCTGGTAAACGCCAGTTAAAGAATGCGGAAAGAGGGTTGGCGCACACCCTTGGGGGTCATCCTTCGGTTTCCTGTGTTATGGTATACGGTAACAGTACGGGTTAGGACGTATTTGAAGAATCCGAATCCCGGTCTCAAGGAATGTTTATTTTGATCGCATCTCACAAGAATCAGCAATGTCGTTCACAAACAGTCCTTGAGACCTTTTCTTGGCTATTTTTTCAACAGCCTCTTGGGAAGGAGATTGAAGAAGGATGGATTTTGAATTTACCGAGGAGCAGAGGATATTTAGGGAAGCGATAAGGAGTTTCGCTGAGAATGAGATAGGACCACTGGTTGAAGAGGCGGAAGAGACTGAAGTCTATCCGGTCGAGTTAATCCCCAAAGCGGGGAAGCTCGGTTTCTTGTGCGTTAGGTATCCGGAGAAGTATGGGGCTGCAGGGACCGATAAGGTCACCGAAAACATTTTTTTAGAAGAACTTGGGCGGGTCTGCTCCGGGATAAGTTCCGGGTTCCAGGTTCAGGCCAGTCTTGGTACCTCTATTATACTTGAACATGGGACAGAGGAACAGAAGCAAGAGTATCTTGTCCCGGCTATCAAAGGTGATAAGATATCAGCTTTCGGCCTTACTGAGCCGAATGCCGGTTCTGATGCAGCATCAATACAGACAACAGCAGTAAAAGATGGGGGCCATTATGTGATAAATGGGACGAAAACTTTTATCACTAATGGGAGTATCTCGGACTTTACCTGTGTAGCTGCATACACGGATAAAGCCAAGGGGGCGAGCGGCGGCGTGAGTGTCTTCATCGTGGACAGAGATACACCGGGTTTCTCTGTTACCAGGAAATTGAAGAAGGTGGGGCACCGGTCGGCTGATACTGCGGAGTTGCTCTTCGAGAATTGCAGGGTTTCTGAAGAGAAGTTGGTGGGAAAGGAAGGAAAGGGGTTTTCCTACCTGGTGGCCTCACTCATGAGCGGAAGGATTTCGTATGGTGGAAGGTGTTTAGGCGTTGCAAAGGCGGCCTTTGAGGCCTCGACTAAATACGCCGGAGAACGTATTCAATTCGGCAAACCCATAAAGGACTTCCAGGCAACCAAATTCAAATTGGCAAGGATGGCTATGGAGATTGAGGCGGCCACATGGTTAACATACAGGGCCTCGTGGTTGTTTGACCAGGGAAAAAAGTGTATGAAGGAGGCCTCAATGGTAAAGCTCTATACCAGTGAGGTCGCCCAAAGGGTTACCAATGAGGCGATGCAGATCCACGGCGGGTATGGATACACGATGGAATACCCTGTTCAGCGGTATTGGCGTGATGCGAGACTTTTGACAATTACAGAAGGTACCTCGGAGATCCAGCAGATCGTTATAGCTCGAGAGTTGGGTATTTGAAGGATCCCTTTAAAAATCTCCTTGACAATACTGAATAGGATATGCTAAAAATTGCTTGTTTATAAAGGATTTGCTCTGCTTCGGGCTATATGATCATGAACCGGGCCAAAAATGGGGACTCTCTTCGAAATTTCATTATGTTAAATAATTTTGAGGGAAGGGTATTATGGAATATAAGAATATAATAGTTACGAAAGAAGGAGATGGGATAGCGGTTATCACCCTCAATAGGCCTGATGCGCTAAATGCACTCAACGCAGCTGTGGCTAAGGACCTGAGAGAAGCGGCACAGGCCCTGAATCAGGACGATGATGTGAATGTTGTCATTGTAACCGGTCAGGGCAGGGCTTTTGCTGCCGGCGCAGACATCAAAGAGCTTAAAGATGCTAACTCCATCGGAGCCAGGGAATGGGCCAGGGACCTCGTCGATTCATTCGAGGTTCTCGGGAGGATGCCGAAACCGGTCATCGCAGCGGTAAATGGGCTGGCCTTTGGAGGGGGATGTGAGCTGGCACTGGCCTGTGATTTTATCCTCGCGTCGGAGAAGGCTAAGTTTGGAGTCCCTGAGATAAAGATAGGGGTGTTCCCCGGTGCAGGCGGCATGTATCGTCTGGCCAAAGCTGTTGGGATGAGGATGGCAAAGGAGCTGGTTTTCGTAGGAGATCCCATTGATGCAATGACCGCGCAGAGTATCGGACTGGTGAACAGGGTATTCCCAGCGGATAATTTTTTAGATGAGGTTAAGACATTGGCCCGTAAGATTGGATCGATGAGTAGCATAACGTTGAAGTTGGCCAAACAGGCTCTCGAGGAAGCGTGCGATTCCCCCGATCCGGAGGGCGTATACAGGGATATCGATGCCCTTGGTGTAGTCTTTTCAACGGCTGATCAGAAGGAGGGAATGACTGCATTCGTTGAGAAAAGAGCTCCCAAGTTTGTAGGAAGATAATAGACCAAGAAAAGGAGGTAAAAATCAAGTGGCTGATGAATCTAAAGGAATACCTGTTCCGGCTCCCATGGTGGGAAAGGTATTAGCAGTGGACGTAAAAGTGGGCGATAAGGTAG
>JAUXHQ010000028.1 GCA_030621455.1 Deltaproteobacteria bacterium | reverse complement strand
GTTGCCCAAAAAGATGGTTGTTTTGGATAAGAAGACGGGGGGACGGGTAGGCAGAGAAAGCAAGAAAGTCAATAAGATCTGGAAGAAGGGGACAGGGGAGAGGCTCTGGGATGGGGAGTTCATTAGGCCGGTAAACGGAAAGGTGTTGAGCCCATTCGGCGTGAGACGTATCCTCAACGACTTGCCAAGGAGCCCTCACAGCGGGATTGACCTGAGGGCCAAGATGGGAGAAGATATCCTATGCTCAAACACAGGTATTGTCGTGCTGGTTGATGACCTGTATTTCAGCGGTAAATCCGTAATTGTCGATCACGGGCAGGGACTCTACACCATGTATTTCCATCTGTCCGGATCCAACGTAAAGGAAGGCCAACATGTTGGAAAAGGTAAGGTCCTGGGGTTTGTGGGTTCCTCCGGTAGGGCGACCGGTCCCCACCTCCACTGGGGGGTGCGTTTGCACGGGGCTCGAGTAGACCCCTTTTCTTTGCTAAGGTTGAAGTGAGGGGTTGATAGGGTGAGACAGGAATAATAGCCAAACCAGAGAAACCAGCCAGCCAAGGACAAAATTGGTTTCCACTATGCTTTCCAGCAAGACACCGTGTGAGATTGCTTTCTTCTCGTATATAAACAGGTAGCCGTAAGCATAGATAATACAGGCCAACAGGGTGTAACTCAGGGACGGCGTAAGGCCCAACGGAAATGAGGCCAGGAGGACCAGGGATAGGACGCCTAACGACAGCCTCAACAGAAACACGGTCTTCTTTTCGCCAAGCATGATGGGGATGGTTTCTTTGCCAACGATTCGGTCTCCTTGAATGTCCATGATGTCAAAGAGAGCTGATCTGACGAATGTTAGGACGACCACAAAGAGGAAGGCTGTGCCTGTGGATAGACCTATCCCCTTATCAACGGTTAAGGCCGGCAGGATCGAGATGACTGCGCCCCAGGCGAGGGATACGGATATAGTTTTTGATCCCGGTATATCCCTTAGCTTTTTGTATCGGAACATATCCCATCGTCCTCTGGGTACGATCTTGATGTCGTATATCAACCCAAGAAGAGATATGGTTACGAGAAAAAGAAATACGCCCCATCCCATTCTGAAGGATAGGAAGAGGGATAACAACACCGAGAACACGATAGAGGTGACGAAAATCCGTTCGTGTCTTTCGTAAAACTCCGCCCTGCCGGGATCATTGAACCTTGCTGCCTCCCTGTCAGTGAAATAATGGATTATGTGCATGGAAAATACATAAGAAACGGCGATCAAGAAATAGGAGGGCCTTGGGTTGATACCCTGGAGCAAGCAAGCAACATAGGTGAGACAGCCCGCACCAAAGGCAACATATATGTTTGTATTTACCAGGAATCCCAGAAGATTCATCCAGAACCTTAAAAGAAA
Organism: Deltaproteobacteria bacterium; assembly: GCA_030621455.1. GTDB lineage: Bacteria > Desulfobacterota > UBA8473 > UBA8473 > UBA8473 > JAUXHQ01. The sequence goes on along the minus strand of JAUXHQ010000028.1, from coordinate 9,617 downwards.
GGGGCTCTTTTTCTTCTGAAAACCCTCTATCCTGTCCACTACCCTGGTTATCATCCAGTTTGGGGTTGAAGCCCCCGCAGTAACCCCTATGGTGTTAAAAGCAGAGAGCTTACATTCTTCCAGTTCATTCTCAGTCTCCACGTGGAAGGTTGGTGTGCCAGTGGACTCTGATACCTTCACCAGTCTGCGGGTGTTGCCGCTGTCCCGACCCCCGATTACAACTACACCATCTGCCTTCTCTGCCAGACTGATCGTCTCTCTTTGCCTTTTTGAGGTCGAGTTGCAGATAGTATTGAACACTTTGACTTCAGGGAATCTCTCCTTTATCTTTTCAGATATTTCTCTGAACTCTGACACGTCCTGGGTTGTTTGAGACACAACACAGACCCTTTCTATATCCGCCGGCAACCGGCCGGCCTCGTCCACGCTATTTACTACCATGCCCATATTCTCGGAGAACCCGAGAAGACCGACTACCTCGGGATGCTCCAGGTCCCCGACGATAATGGTATGGTACCCTGCCTGTGCATGTCTTTCTACTATCGACTGGACCTTCATGACCCTGGGACAGGTGGCGTCGAGGACATGCAAACCCCTTTCCTTAATCGCTCTATGTTCTTCAGGAGCAATGCCGTGGGCCCGTATAACCACGGTTCCTGAAAGAATCCCGTTTAGTCCGTGGATAACCTTTACGCCCTTGCTATTAAGCATGTCAAGGGCCTGCGGGTTGTGGACTAAGGGTCCATAGGTGTATATTTTGTCCTTCCCATTTATGACATCCAATACGATATCCATAGCCCTGCGAACACCCATGCAGAACCCGGCAGTCTTGGCGAGCTTTACACTCATCTTTCTCCCGATTAAGGAACGGAAATAAAATTTCTGTCTCTGTGCCTGAGGCTATAATCGATCGTTTCAGTGGTGACCAAGGTATCTGCACCCAATCGATTTGAGGAAAGGATTCTTTTAAATACATCGTTCTAGGATCTCATCATACAGGCGAGCTTTTGATCAGATATATGAGGAATTCCTTATTCCCACCGGCCCCGAGTATCGGAGACTCAATAAGTCCCAATACGCTTAAATCATGGAGGCGGGCGAACGCTCTTATCTTGTCGCATACTAGCTGGTGTTTCAGGGGATCCTTAACTATCCCGCCCTTCCCCACTTCGCCCTTTTCCACCTCAAATTGCGGTTTAATCAGGGCCGTTACTCCCCCCCCCCCCTTTACGAGTTCAATTACCTTTGGCAGAACTTTGGTGAGGGATATAAATGAGGTGTCTACCACGGCCAGGTCGATATCTTCACCTATCTCTCCGTGGTCCAGGTATCGGATATTCCTGCGTTCCAGGTTGACCACCCTGTCGTCTTGCCTCAATTTCCATGCGAGTTGGCCATAACCCACATCAACCGCATAGACCTTTCTCGCTCCCCGCTGAAGCAGACAATCGGTGAACCCTCCGGTAGAGGCCCCCACATCGAGGGCCGTGTTATCTTGTACCTCCACTTTGAATTCATCAAGTGCATAAGCTAATTTTATACCCCCGCGACTCACGTACGGGATATCATCCTCCTTCAACCTTAAAGGAGAATCGATGGATACTTTGGTCCCTGCTTTGTCAACCCTGACATCGTCTACTATAACCTTACCTTCCATGATAAGGGCTTTTGCCCTTTCACGGCTCCGGACTATGCCCCTCTCCACCAGTAACTTATCAAGACGTTCTCTCTTTCTTGCGGGCATCTCCTGTTTCAGTACCTTCCCAAAAATTTCGAGCTGTGCAGTTGGTCAGGTTTACCGCTTACCGGCTACTTATTTCGTTTGCTTGTTATGAACTACACACTGGCATAAGACTGTATGTGTAATGGGATAACAAGTCTCGTTCGCATATTTGTATGTTGCCAGGTTCTTACGTATAACAAGCAAACAAAACAAGCAGCCGGCGCTTAACGCAATCCTGTTTTAACTGAATCATCAGAGACACTTCAAGACACTAGGTTTGTGTAACTGCACAGGTCGAAAAATTTATCGGTCACTTCACGGGCTAAAGAAATCCACGTGCACTGGGGGATTCCTTACTTGTACTTTAAGGCGGCCCTGGCAGCTGCAAGACGGGCTATGGGCACGCGGTAAGGCGAACAGCTTACATAGTCCAAACCCACCTTGTGGCAAAACTCTATTGAACTGGGATCCCCACCGTGTTCTCCGCAAATGCCGATCTTGAGGGTGGGTTTTGTCTTTCTCCCCAGTTGCACAGCCATGTCAACCAGCTTGCCAACCCCGCCTTGATCTAATTGCTGAAACGGATCATTCTCCAGTATCTCTTCGGTTATATAGTACGGCAAGAACTTACCCGCATCGTCCCTGCTCAGTCCAAAGGTCATCTGGGTAAGGTCATTGGTACCAAAGGAGAAGAATTCCGCCACCTGGGCAATCTCATCAGCTGTTATGGCCGCCCTGGGCAGCTCTATCATGGTTCCCACCAGGTAGTCGAGTTCGATACCATGAGCCTCTATTACCTCTTTTGCAACTCTATCCACCACCTCTTTTTGCATCATCAGTTCTTTTACATGCCCCACAAGAGGTATCATTACCTCCGGGAGGACCTTGATGCCTTCTTTGGCCACCTGGCATGCAGCCTCAAATATAGCCCTTGCCTGCATTCCCGTAATCTCTGGGTACACTATTCCGAGACGGCATCCCCTGTGACCGAGCATGGGGTTAGTCTCTTCCAGACTCGCTATCTTTGAGGTCAGCTTTTCCCTGGAGGTGCCTATCTTCTCAGCGAGTGCGCCGATCTCTTTAGGACTGTGGGGAAGGAATTCATGTAGGGGAGGGTCAAGGGTTCGAATGGTGACCGGCATTCCGTTCATGAGCCTGAAGATACCTATAAAGTCATCCCTTTGCATGGGCATTAGCTTGGATAAGGCCTTTTCTCTCCCGGCAATGTCGTCGGCCAGGATCATCTCACGGATCGAATCTATACGGTCTCCTTCGAAGAACATGTGTTCGGTCCTGCAAAGTCCTATACCGCCGGCACCGAAACTTATGGCATTATCCACCTGGTTAGGTTCGTCAGCATTAGTGCGGACACCCAAGGTCCTGATCTCATCGGCCCAGGACATTATCTCTGCATATATCTGGTATATCAGGGATTCTTCCGGTCTCAAAGTCTTATCTAACAATACCCGCAGGGTCTCAGAGGGGGTTGTCTTGATCTCGCCGAGAAGCACCTCTCCAAGTGTGCCATCAATAGAGATGTAGTCTCCATTCTTTATTATGCGGTCTCCAACCTTCATCTCCTGGGCCGTGTAGTCGATATCCAATGCCCCGCAGCCGGCCACACAGACTTTACCCATCTGCCTGGCAACCAGGGCGGCGTGGGAGGTCATCCCACCCCTGGCAGTCAAAATTCCACTGGCCGCATTCATCCCCCTGATGTCTTCCGGAGAGGTCTCGATCCTTACTAAGATAAGGTTCCCTTCACCTTTGTTGGCAAGTTCTTCCGCGTCTGCAGCGTTGAACACAACCTTGCCGCAGGCGGCGCCTGGGCCTGCATTCAATCCTTTGGCCAGGAGCCGACCTTCAGCTATGGCTTTATTCTTCTCATCAGTAGAAAAGACAGGGTTCAGCAGTTGGTTTAACTGCTCGGGATCTATCCTCATGATAGCCTCTTCTTTCTCGATTAACCCTTCCCTTACCATTTCAACAGCTATCCTTAGCGCGGCAAAACCGGTACGTTTCCCGGAACGGGTCTGGAGCATCCATAGCCTTCCCTTCTGAATGGTAAACTCGACATCCTGTAAGTCTCTGAAGTGTTCCTCGAGGTTTTTCCGTATATCAATCAGTTCTCTGTAAATGTCAGGCATTTCCTCTTCCAGAGAAGGAAGGGGACTCTCTCCTTTCTGGACTTTGTTGATGGGCCTTGGGGTACGAATGCCCGCAACCACATCTTCGCCCTGGGCATTCATCAGGTACTCTCCGAAAAAGACGTTCTCTCCTGTAGCTGGATTGCGCGTGAAGGCGACCCCGGTGCCGCTGTCTTCACCCATGTTCCCATAGACCATGGCTTGAACGTTCACCGCGGTTCCCCAATGACCTGGTATGTTATTCAGTTCACGATACGCGATGGCCCTGTCATTATTCCATGACCCGAAAACGGCCCCGATCGCCCCCCATAGCTGTTCCACAGGATCTTCAGGGAAATCGATCCCAAGCCTCTCCTTAATTTCAAGTTTGAACTCGGCAACCAGTTCCCTCAGATCCTCGGAACTGAGTTCATTATCAAGGGAAACGCCTTTCTTCTCCTTCTTTGCTTCCAGTATGATCTCAAAGGGGTCCCTCTCATCCTTTTCCACGGGTTTGAGACCCAATACCACATCTCCGTACATCTGGACAAACCTGCGGTAACAGTCGTAGGCAAACCTTTCATCGCCCGATTGTTGAATAATCCCCTTGATCGTTGTGTTGTTTAGCCCCAGATTAAGCACAGTATCCATCATACCCGGCATAGATGCTCGAGCCCCGGATCTAATCGACACGAGTAAGGGGTTCTCTGCATCGCCAAGTTTTGCCCCAATGGTTGCTTCCATCTTGGCGAGATTTTTTTCCACCTGGGTCTTTAACCCTTCGGGGTAAGCCCCGTTATTCTCATAATATTCTGAACAGATCTCAGTAGTTATGGTGAATCCGGGGGGGACCGGTATGCCGAGGTTTGCCATCTCTGCGAGATTACAACCCTTGCCACCTAAAAGGTTCTTCATCTCAGCGCTGCCTTCGGTCATGCCGGCACCAAAGAAGTAGACGTATTTTTTTGCCATGTAATACTCCTCCTTTTAAGAAGATAATTTATTGTCTCGTCAAGTCTAGTCGGTCACAATCCTGGTGAAGTCGGCTATTTTCAAAAAAAGCCCGGATATTCGGTCCAATAAGGCCAGCCTGTTTTTCCTTACCCTCTCATCCTCCACCATGACCATGACATTGTCAAAGAAATCATCCACAGGTACCCTGAGCCTGACCATTTTGGACAAGGCCTCAAGGTATCTATTGTCGGAAATCAACTTGGCCACATGCCCCTGGACATCTTCACATGCCTCAAAGAGTATGCCTTCCTCCGGGTCTTCGAATAACGAGACGTGTATTTCTTCCCCCGCAGGCGATTGATTCAAGATATTGGAAGCCCTTTTGAAGGCTATAGCCAACGCCTTAAAATCGGGTTGAAGCTTGAAGGCCTGCAAGGCCTTTACTTTCTCGAAAGAATCGACCAGATCATCGAAGTACAGAGTGAGGACTGCGTCCACAACATCATACGGGTATTCCTGACTCGTCAACTGATGTTGAAGGCGAAGCCTGAAGAATTCCATGACCCCTTCTTTAACTTTGACTGGATCATCCGAGATCTTTCCGTCTAAGTATGATATGCTCCTTTCGATTAAGTTACTCAAGGAAACAGGGTATTTCTTGTCGAGTATGATATTGATGATTCCCAGGGCCTGACGTCTCAAGGCATAGGGGTCCGAGGTTCCGGTTGGGACCAATCCAACCCCAAAACATCCCACCACGGTGTCCAACTTGTCGGCTATGCTGACAAAGGCACCAACATGGGTACGCGGGAGGCCATCGCCTGCAAATCGAGGAAGGTAATGCTCGTAGATTGCCGTTGCCACGTTCACATCCTCACCTGATAAGAGGGCATATTCCCGGCCCATCACTCCCTGGAGTTTTGGGAACTCCCCAACCATCCCGGAAGTGAGGTCAGCCTTGCAGAGGAGGACGGCCCTCTCTGTGGCTTCTTCCTGGTCAGGTTCGATCTCCGATGCCAGGTCTTTGGCTATCCTTTGGACCCTCATGACCTTTTCATAAAGACTCCCCAAATCTGATTGAAAGACTATATCCTTCAGACTATCCACCCTATCTGAAAGTGATATCTTCCTGTCTTCTTTAAAGAAGAACTCAGCATCAGAAAGGCGGGCCTTCAACACCCTTTCATGTCCCTTTACGACCACCTGAGGATCCTTTACAGGTGTGTTGTTGACGGCAATAAAGTGAGGCAGAAGACTGCCTGATTCGTCGACTACGGAGAAGTACATCTGATGCTCCCGCATACTTGATATTAAAACCTCTCTTGGCAGATCCAAAAACTCCTTCTCAAAATTCCCCACTACAGCTGTCGGATATTCGACAAGGTAGGTCACATTCTCCAATAACCCTTCGTCATCCAGTGCCATTCCCGACAACTCAATTGCGGCTTGCGATATCAGCTTTTCAATTCCTTTCTTTCTCTCCGTGGGGTCAACGATCACATAGGCCCTCCTGAGCTGTTCCACATAATCTTCGAAGTCTCGAACCTTGAAGGGGGACGGCCTCATGAAACGATGGCCGAAGGATTGGTCACTGCTCTCAATATCATCGACCTTGAATGGAACGACCTCCCCGCCAAAAAGAGATAAAATCCAATGGATGGGACGAACAAATCTGATAGATGATTCCCCCCATCTCATAGACTTGGGAAATGGGATCGATGTAATGAACCTTGGAAGAAAGGATGAAAGGACCTCTCTTGTATCAGCGCCCGTTTCTATTTTTTTGACCGCTACGTACTCTCCCTTAGGGGTAGTCGCCCGTTCAAGATCGGCGACGTCCAGGCCTTGCGCTCGCGCAAAGCCGATGGCCGCCTTTGTTGGGTTGCCATCTCCATCGAAGGCTACTTTTATTGAGGGGCCGACCACGTTCACATAAACGTCCTTCCGCCTGTTTGACATATTATCAATATAAACTACCAACCGCCTTGGTGTCCCGAAGACCCTTGTGACTCCGAACCCTATCCTGAGAGTCTCAAGTTCTTTATTGATAAGGCCTTCCATATCGGCTAAAATCCCAGGCATAAACCTAGATGGTATTTCCTCTGTCCCGATTTCTAGAAGGAATTCTTTCAGCATCTTTTTTCTCAAACGGTTTGTTGTCTATCTACTAATCAGGGGGAACCCCATCTCTTCTCTTTGTCGAAGATATCCCCTTGCGCACAACCCTGCCAGGTTTCTTACTCTACCTATAAAACTCGTTCTTTCAGTAACGCTGATGGCCTTTCTTGAGTCCAGTATGTTAAAGGTATGGGAACACTTCAAACAATACTCGTAAGCAGGCAACACCAAACCCTTCTTGGCCGATTTCATTGATTCAGCTTCATACATATCGAACAGGTTAAACAACATCTCCACATCGGCTTCCTCGAAATTATAAGTTGAGAATTCTATCTCACCCTGGTGATGTATATCCCCGTACTTTGTCCCCTCTATCCATTCTATGTCGAATACGTCATCTATACCCTGCAGATACATGGAGATCCTTTCAAGCCCATATGTCAACTCAACGGAGATGGGTTTGAGGTCTATACCACCAGCCTGCTGAAAATAGGTGAACTGGGTAATCTCCATCCCATCCAACCATACCTCCCAGCCTAACCCCCAGGCACCAAGGGTGGGGGACTCCCAATCATCCTCAACAAACCTTATGTCATGGGCGAGTAGATCTATGCCAAGGTTCTCTAAACTCCTCAGGTATGTATCCTGAATGTCCAGCGGGGAGGGTTTCATTATTACCTGAAACTGGTAGTAGTGTTGAAGACGGTTGGGGTTTTCTCCATACCTGCCATCCGTGGGCCGGCGGGAAGGCTCAACATATGCCACATTCCACGGTTCAGGCCCTAAAACCCTGAGGAATGTAGCCGGGTTGAATGTACCTGCCCCCACCTCAATACCGCATGGCTGTTGAACGATACAGCCCTTTTCAGACCAGAAGTGTTGCAGCGACAGTATAATTTCTTGAAAATTCATCGATACCTTCGTAAGTAATCCTCAAGTTGATATATTCAGCTTTTTCATCTTCTTACACAAAGTATTCCTGTTAATCCCCAGGAAGCGAGCTGCCTCGTACTTCACATTCTTTGACTTCTTCAGGGCTAACTTGAATAAAGCCTTCTCTACTCTGGATATGACATTGGCGTATAGCTTTCTTTCACCCCCAGTCGAAACATCCATTACTGTTATGATATCATGAAGTTTCTTCTCCATGACCTTTTCCATTGAGAGATGTCTAAGAGGGGACGTTTCCGGCCGATTTTCCTCGCTGGTGTTTAATGATGTAACTTTTTCCAGTTCCTCACGCAGGCGCTTATTTTCTGTGATGAGATCCTCCTTTTCTTTATCCGCTACCCGGTAAAGATTTAATGTATGAGCAATCACGGATGTTATTCTCTCCAATAACCTCAAATCTTCATGGAATCCTATGCTATCATCGAAGAGGCGATCTACACTAAGCACCCCGACAACTCTGTCTTCAATCTTCATCGGTACGCATAAGTAGGAGATATTTGGCTTTTTTATATCCGGCATCTCTGGCCCACCCAATAACAAAGGGAACCCACCAATGCTGGAAATTGCTATGGGCATTCCACTTTCAAAGACTTTCCTGTGGGTATCTACTTCTGTCATACCCTGCTTATCTGTTCCATAAACTATCTCTGCAATTAATTCCTTTGTTTCAAAATCCAGCAGCGTGAGTGCACCATGGTTCATGGTTAAACGAAAGGCGAGGATATTCATAACTTCACCAAAGGACTTTTCTAAATCAAATGACGCACTCAGAGCCTTGCTTACCTCCAGAAGAACGTCTACGTGTAAGGTTTCCAGGTTTGTTCCGTTATCTTTTTTGGACAAATCTTTCATTCCCTACCTCCCTAAATCGTACCCCGATCATAGTTGCCGCTCTTTCCACCGCTTTTTTTGAGTAACTCTATGTCTGAGATAACCATTCCCCGATCCACGGACTTGCACATATCATAAATGGTCAAGGCAGCCACCGACACGGCGGTAAGGGCTTCCATTTCCACCCCTGTTTTGCCGACGGTCCTGACCTTGGATTCGATTGCGATCGCACTCTCTGTCGGATTTGGATGAAAGAAGATATCCACAGCGGTTATACTGATGGGGTGACACATCGGAATCAACTCGCTCGTCCTTTTCGCCGCAAGGATGCCGGCTATTTTGGCAACTTCGAGGACATCCCCCTTTTTAACCCTTTTCTGGACTATCATCTGAAAGGTCTCTGATTTCAGTGATATCATGGCGGAAGCGACAGCTTCGCGCCTTGTAACGCCCTTCTCAGTGATATCAACCATCCTGGGCCTTCCTTCATCATCAAAATGAGCCCACCGCGACATTTTGCTTCTCCGGAGTCCGCAATTCATAACTTACTTGATGCCCATCTTTATGAAAATCTCCATTTATGGGTGGACACCAGGTAAACAAATAATAAAATAAAAAGGATAGTCGAGAAGGCCTAACCCCGTTCTGTCTAGATCACGGAAAGCAAATGATTGAATGCCGGAATAGCAGGTAAGGAGGTGAGATGGAAACTCTAATCTTACCAATATAGCGGTTAATAGGACTTCTTTGTCGGCATCAGACCATACTATAAAGCCCTTTTTATGTCAAGAGAACCTTTCAGTCAAGGTCAAAATACGAATGTTATCCTTAGACTGTCGTCACTTAACTTCATTATAAGTCCAAAATTTGTCATTTTTTGGCATCTTTCATGCAATATCAAAAGTAGTTTACAC
>JAUXHQ010000076.1 GCA_030621455.1 Deltaproteobacteria bacterium | reverse complement strand
ATGTGGATTTTCATCACACGGTAGAGGACATAGCCATATGTTTAGGCGAGGGGTTTAAGCAGGCACTGGGGAATAAAGACGGAATAGCAAGGTACGGTGAGGCATCTGTGCCAATGGTTGAAGCGATGGCCTCGGTTGTGCTGGATATCTCGGACAGGCCTTTTCTCGTTTACAATACCGGATTGGAGAAGGGCAAGGTGGGAGAATTTGACATCGAATTAATATGGGAGTTCTTCAGGGCTTTTTGCAGTAGCGCAGGCATAACCTTACATATCAATGTTATTTGTGGCAGGGATACCCACCACATAATTGAGGCTGTTTTCAAGGCTTTTGGGCGGGCCTTGGACAAAGCCACTGCTGTTGACGAAAGGATAGAGGGGGCTATGTCTACCAAGGGCATGTTATAGAGGGGTTGAATAACTGCACAGGTTGCAATTTTGTGAACAGTAAACTGTGAACAGTAAACGGATACCGGAGTGGATATGATTATTATACCAGCCATTGACATAAAAGACGGGAAATGCGTCCGCCTCCTTCAGGGCAATATGGACAAGGCCACTGTTTTTTCTGATGATCCTGTGGCGGTAGCTGTCAGGTGGGAGAGTAAAGGCGCCGAGTTAATCCATATCGTGGATCTCGATGGGTCTGTTGAGGGCGGTCCCAGAAACAGGGAGGTCATAGAGAAGATACTCAAATCAATAGATATTCCTATCCAGCTTGGGGGTGGAATAAGAGATTTAGCTACAATTGATCAGTATATTTCTATGGGAGTGAGCAGGGTTATCCTTGGGACCGTGGCCCTGGAAGCCCCTGATTTGGTGATAGAGGCTTGTCAACGTTATCCGGGCAAGATAGTAGTGGGTATTGATGCAAAGGATGGAAGGGTCGCTGTCAGGGGGTGGACTGAGGTTACCGGAAAGAAAGCCGTGGATGCGGCGAGAGAGATGGAAGGGCTTGGTGTTGCGGCCTTTGTTTTCACTGATATTCGGCGGGATGGGATGCAGACAGGGTTGAATATAGAGAGCACAGAGAAACTAGCCCGATCTGTGACTGTGCCTGTTATAGCCTCAGGTGGGGTAAATACCATCAGAGATATCGAGGAACTTCAGGAAATAGAAGAATGCGGGATTGAGGGGGTCATCGTTGGAAAGGCCTTATATGCAAAGTCACTGAGATTGGAAGATGCCATAGGGTTAACCGTGAAATCACCTTTCTTCTCGAGGCGAGAGGATAACCCGGATGACAAAGGTGCCTAGGGACAATCGAGTACACAGGCCTTACAGGAGATACCGGCAAAGGCAACCCGGGAAGAGGCGGAACAAGTATGAACTTAGTCATGCAACACATCTTAAACCAGCGGTCGACCCACAATTACGCCATGTTTTAGGGCGGATTGGTGTGCCGGCTCCCACCCCATTTATACCTGACCGGTTCCAGGTGGAAGCGCTAAAAGCCATAAATACCGGTGACGTTATCGTTTTTGCACCTACAGGCAGTGGTAAGACATGGATCGCTGAACAGGCGGTATCAGGCATGTTGGAAGAAGGGAAAAAGGCCTGGTATGCGTCACCCCTAAAGGCCCTTTCCAATGCCATATTTAGAATTTTTCAGGAGATATTTGGCAATGAAAATGTGGGAATACTTACAGGGGACCGGAAGGAGAATGCGGGCGCTCCTCTCATCGTAGGCACTACCGAGATATTGAGAAACCAGCTCTACGATGCCATGCATAGAGGTGCAGACCTGAAGTGTGATCTTATCGTCCTGGATGAGGCCCATTACTTAGGCGACAGTGAGCGCGGGGTCGTTTGGGAAGAGGTTCTCATCTACACACCTCCCCAGACAAAACTTCTGATGCTCTCCGCCACCATTCCAAACAGTCAGGAGATAGCAGACTGGTTGACCTGGCATCGTAATATCCCCTGCAAAGTTATCATAGAGGACAAAAGGCCTGTACCCCTCTATCCTCTCTTCTTATTCCCAAATGGCGAGATATGTCCGCTGGAAAAGAAAGGCGAACTATCGGGAAAGATAGATCACTGGCTCAGGAGATCAAGGGGTAGTGGAACAAAGGGGTTTGGATCGCTACCTCCTTTTGGCGATATAATGGGCACTTTACGGGAGCTGAACTTACTTCCGGCCATCTTCTTTCTTAAATCCAGGTCAGATTGCAATGAGGCCTTGACGCTCTGTAGGCCTCCTACCAGACGCATCGACCTTGAAGAGAAAAAAAGCTTCCATGCCGCGGTGGATGAGGTCTTGAATACGCATCCATACCTTCAAAACCATCCCCAGCTTGGATTTATTAGAAAATACAGAGTGGCCGCGCATCATGGCGGGCACCTTCCCAGATGGAAACAATTTGTTGAAGATCTCATGAAAGGGGGCTTCCTGGAAGCCATTTTTTCCACATCCACGGTTGCTGCGGGTGTAAATTTTCCGGCCAGGACGGTTGTCATTCTGCAAAGTGACCGGTTCAATGGTACGGACTTTGTTGATCTCACCCCGACAGACTTAACGCAGATGACGGGCAGAGCCGGGAGAAGAGGGATGGACCGGATCGGTTTTGCATTGATACTACCGGGCCCCTATCAGGATGTAAGGCGAATCCACACCCTCCTTTCTTCCCCGCCCAATCCGTTGGAGAGCCGGATTAAGGTCAATTTTTCCATGGTTTTGAACCTGCTGCTTTCTCATCATAAGGATGACATACATGATATCTTCAGGTCCTCTTTTGCTACCTATCAGCAATTGGCAAAGGATAAACCCGGGGAAGAGAGACTGGCGGCGCTTTATGCGACGATTGAGGAATCCTTATGGGATTCGGCTTGTGATCCCGCCGAGGATGTGGTCAAGATAAGCGCTCTTTACAAAAAGCTTCAAGAAAAAATAGGTGCTATCAGTGAAGAGCTTTCCATCATAAGACGGGATGCCGTGAAAGTGACATATCTCACAAGGGGCCGGCTTTTTCTCAACCAGAAAGGAAAGCTTCACTGCTGCATAAAGCTTGTGGAAAAGGAGAAGTCTTGGACACTCCTCGCTGCATCAATCGGTCGAAAGGACAATGGTAAGGTGAAAGTCCGGTTGCCAGTCCGTTGGATCAAGATGCCAAGGGTTTCAACGGTCCTCGACACTTGTGTAGAGATCCCGGAAGGGACGGGAAGCCATCAATTGAAGTCATTACTGGAGCGAATGTCTTACTCCGGGCTTAAACCAAAGGCCGCGGATTCTCCTGTCTCACCAGAAGTAGAACAAAGAACAACTGATCTTCAACAGGAACTCAACGCCGCCAAAAAGGCCTTGGAGGATCTCCCATGCCAACAGTGTGTCTGTTTCAACCAATGCCTTTCCGGCAAAAAGGGTAAGCGGCTCGATACGATATTAAAAAGGGCATCTCGTTTGAATGAGGAATTACAATATAATCGTGAATTCCTGTGGCGGGATCTTTTGCGCCACCTCAAGTTCCTGAAAGCGGAAGGTTACATAGACGAAGAGAACCGGTTAACGAATGAAGGTGTCTGGGCATCACGGCTCAGGGTGGACCAACCGGTTTTGCTGGCGCATTACATTCGTGGAGGGCTCCTTAGTGACCGAGACCCTGCATTACTGGCGGCCATGCTGGCTCCGTTCGTAAACGATCGGGGTAAGGATGTCTACGTACCTGTCCACGGACGCGAGGATGCCATGCTGAAAGAGCAATTCAATCGACTTGTGGAGAGTCTCAGCCCCCTTGTAAAATCCTTAAAGTCAGGGGGGTTCCCCAGCATTGAACTCAGTTTTTGGCCGATGGTGGCAATCTACAGATGGGCACGCGGAACCGATTGGAAAGAGATCATTGCATGGCTTGGCCTCGACGAAGGGGATATGGCCATGCTAGTTTATCGTACAGCAGACCATCTACGACAGATGATCGACCTGAACGATGTTTATCCGGGCTTGGCCGCGTGTTCACGTACTGCAGTAGACTTACTCATCAGAGAACCGGTACTGTCTGATTGATGGAACGGTTAAAAGCAATTCTAATTATGGTTAACCCTTTGATAATAATGGTATTTTTGGAGATGATTCCTTGCGCTGTGATATGCGAATTGTTTGTGGGAATGTAATTCCTTGAGTTTTTGAATTTCAGTTGTTCCATCGTCCCACGCTCCTGCGTGGGAAGGAGATCAAAGTTAAATTGGAATTGCTGAAACAGCAACTTTTAGGTTGCTAGGGCATGGTATTTATGGTATAGAAAATGATTAGGAACGGGGACGAAATAACTTTCTCAAGTTGGCGCTCAGATTTAGGTTAGATTTGTTCGATCTGAAAACGCAAAACCGCAGGAATAGTCGAACTATTTCGAGGATTTTGTGTTTGAAGATCGGGCAAAGATGGCCTGAAGATGAGATGCACAAATGGGGAAGTTATTTCGTCCCCGTCCCTTATGTATGTCGGTCGTTTGGGTTACATAAGAGTGATTGTACATCATATGAAAATCAGCAAGGGGGATGAACAGACACACTGAGTTTATGCGAAAAGCGCTGGCAGAGGCGAGAGAAGCGGAAAGAGCCGGTGAGGTTCCGGTTGGGGCCGTGATCGTCTCCTGTGATGGAGAGCTGTTGGCCAGCGCTCATAATAGGTCTATTTCCGAAAATGATCCTACTGCCCATGCTGAGATTCTGGCATTGAGAGGGGCAGGAAAAAGGCTGCAGAACTATCGACTGCCAGATACGACTTTTTACGTAACCATAGAACCCTGTATCATGTGCATAGGGGCTCTCATACAGGCCAGGGTCCGACATTTGGTCTACGGTGCCGGTGACCCAAAAGGGGGGGCTGTAGAGTCATTGTATAATATCCCCAAAGATCCTAGACTTAACCACAGGATAGAGATATCTTCCGGTATATTGGCAAAAGAGTGTCAACACATTATCCGGTTGTTTTTCAAGAAGCGACGGGACAATCGACGATAAGGCGGCATATCTCCAAAGAGAGATTATTTTAATGTCCTTCTGACTTACCCTTATTGGAGAGAAGGACATAGGGGAGAGGTGGCCGAGCTTGGTCGAAGGCGGTTGATTCGAAATCAATTGTCCCGAGAAATCGGGACCGGGGGTTCGAATCCCTCCCTCTCCGCCATTGAAATCCGCCCACGGATTGTTGGAGCAGAAAACAATAGACGATTTATGTGGAGAGATGTCCGAGTTGGCTGAAGGAGCACGACTGGAAATCGTGTGTACGCTCAAAAGGTGTACCGAGGGTTCGAATCCCTCTCTCTCCGCCATAAGGGATTAACCGATGGCAACCTATAAGTAAGCGACAAGATAAGCTCACATTGATCTTATCTTTGACTGTCAGGAATAGATAGCTGGATCCTACGCAACGGAGGGTTATGAACCCCGTCAGGTCCGGGAGGAAGCAGCGGCAGTAACTTTATCCGTGTGCCGTAGGGTAGTCCAGCTATCGTTATTTGGGGCGCGCCCGTTTGGCTCGCGCCCCTTAACGCCCATCTGAAACCCCATGGTACATGATGAAGGGTGGGTTTTTACTTACGTTTACTTATCTTATTAAAGGAAATATTGTACGCAGAATTGCTGTAAGGGTGGATTTTTTTATGTCCTATTTGGTGCTTGCGCGTAAATGGCGTCCTCAGATATTTGAAGAAGTTATCGGTCAAAGACATGTAACGAAGACCCTTCAAAATGCAATCATCAGTGACAGAGTAGCTCATGCCTTTCTGTTCACAGGCACACGGGGTGTTGGTAAGACCTCGGTGGCCCGAATTCTGTCAAAAGCCTTAAATTGCCATGACGGGCCGACCGCCAGACCGTGTAATCATTGTCGGGCGTGTGGAGATATCTCGGCGGGAGTGTCTCTGGACGTTCTGGAGATTGATGGTGCATCGAATACCGGTGTCGATGATGTAAGACAACTCAGGGAGAATGTCGGATATCTCCCTTCGAAAGGTCGGTACAAGGTATTCATAATCGACGAAGTCCATATGCTATCCAACAGTGCATTCAATGCATTGTTGAAAACACTGGAAGAACCCCCTAAACACGTCGTATTTATCTTTGCCACCACAGAGCCCCATAAGATTCCCTCAACGATCCTGTCTAGATGCCAAAGGTACGATTTTAAAAGAATCCCTGTGCGAGATATTCTTGCTCAACTCAAGCGCGTTGTATCAGAGGAAAATATACAGATCAGCGATGAAAGCCTGGGTCTGATTGCCAGGAAGGCCGAGGGTAGCATGAGGGACGCTCAAAGTATCCTCGATCAAGCTATCTCATTTGCCGGGAACTCTATCAGCGATGATGAAATGATGGAGATCTTGGGGATCATAGACCGTAATCTATTCTATAAGACCTCTCTTTCTGTAATAGAAAGAAACCCACAGAGATGTCTCGATATTATAGAGGATATTTATAATTACGGGTACGATATCAAGGAGTTTTATAAAGACCTTCTGGAACATTTCAGAAACCTGATTGTGGCCAAGGTCGCTGAATGTCCTTCTAAGTTGATAGACCTTCCAGAGGCCGATATTGAGGAACTAATAGGGCAGGGGGTTTCGACAGGTGTTGATGAGATGGAACGATTATTTAGGATACTCGCTACCAGTGAAGAGGAAATCACAAAGTCAACAAATCCTAAATTAATGATGGAGATGACACTTGTGAGAATGGCTCATACAAGACCGTTGCGCTCTGTTGATGATATCCTGGCTAAGATTAGTGCCCTGGAAGCAAGACTGAGAGATTCCCAGGATAACGGTGCCCCTGCGGACATTATGCCCCTCGAAAGATCCCAGTCTTTTAGTTTACATACAAGCAGAGCAAGGAGCACTGAAGATGAGGAGATAACGGTTAGTTATAATAACGAATATGTGGATGGCGGACCCGACATCAAGGAGTTGGATACGAAAGGGACATGGCTGAATCTGATCGGTTACATCAAGAAGAAGAAACCGCTTCTGGCGTCTATGCTTGAGCTTGGCCATTTGTTGCACCTGGACGATAAGAAGGTCGAAATTGGGTTTCAGGAATCTTCGGTATTCTTGGATAGCGTAAATGAGAAACAGAACAGAAAGGATCTTACGGAACTCTGCAGGGACTTTCTTCAGAGGGACGTGGCGGTGTGCGTGTCGCCCATGGTTTCTAACTCAGATTCAGCCCCAATTGAAGATAAGGAGAGTAACGGGTACGACAGGATAAGAAAACTGAGGCATGAAGCATTGAACAATTCGGTAATACAGGATGCCATCAGTATCTTTGGAGGCAACATTACAGAGATAAGGACAGAACATGTATAAAATTAGGATAGGGAGGTAATGCATGTCAAAAGGCGGCTTGGGAAATATCATGAAGCAGGCTAAGGTGATGCAGGAAAGGATCGGAAAGATCCAGGAAGAACTGGCCCATAAAACCGTAGAGGCTTCTGCCGGTGGAGGGATGATTACAGCGGTGGTTAATGGAAGACAGGAATTGGTTTCCATAAAGATCGATCCTGAGGTCGTGGACCCTAATGACATTGAAATGCTTGAGGACCTTACCGTGGCTGCAGTAAATGAAGGGATAAAAAGGTCCCAGGAAATGATGGCGCAGGAGATGAGCAAGATCACCGGTGGGGTAAAGATTCCCGGGCTCATGTAATTTGTCTGGTTCAGTCGTTGTCTTTTCCAAACGCAACAATGCTGTTCACCAACCTTATATAGATTTCAAGATAATGTTTTTGGGGT
>JAUXHQ010000120.1 GCA_030621455.1 Deltaproteobacteria bacterium | reverse complement strand
AGAAGGTTGAATTGAAAGTTATGTTGGTAGATACTAACGCCACATTTATGGAGAATCTCTCTGAAAAACTTAAGAGGGGAGGGGTTGAGGGATTCACGGCAGGTTCTGCCCGTGAAGCCATGGACATGTCGGTAGCGGAGAATATCGATGTGGTTGTGCTTAATATGAAAGAGTTTCAGAGGGATGGTATTAACGTCCTGTCATATATCAAAAAGGTTCAGCCATTGACGGAAGTGATTATGTTGACAACCCCGTCTCTTGTTCACTTGTCTATAGAGGGTATGACACTTGGCGCATTCGATGATCTCCTTTTACCTCCGGACATAGGTGACCTCCAGAGGATAATCAATGAGGCGTGCATCGGAAGGAAGGATATGGCGGTATCAACCGCCCGCCGGGAGAACCGGGTACATGAAACGGCCCAACGGACTTCGAAGACGGAGAAGGGTGAAAAGTGAAATGGAGAGGGGGTTGAAAACATCAAGTGAGAAGAGGGCCGGACGCACTTTGATCCGGAGAAACCGGTTATGGGGGAATGAACGTGTCTTCCGGCAAAAGACTCTATAGCCCTAGTGACCGCTGAGACTTCTTGTTAATCGGGGGATAGGGAACAGGTCAAGAAAGGTTTTAACAGGCAATGATTGCAGAAGTTGTCGGCATTTTTAGAGGGGGATAACATGAGAAAGATAAAGGTAAAAGATGTAATGGTGCCGTTGAAGGATTATGCCACAGTGCATCAGGATAGTTTTCTGTCCGAGGCTATTCTTGCCCTGGAAAAGGCACAGGAAGAGCATGACACGAGACATTACAAGCATCGCGCTGTCCTGGTTTATGATGACAGCAAGAAGATCGTGGGGAAATTGAGTCAACTCGATGTAATCAAGAGCCTTGAACCGAAATACAAAAACTTCGGGAATCTCACGCACGCATCCCTTTCGGGTTTAAGCCTTGATTTCATAAGGTCCATGCTGGATAAACACAACCTGTGGCAGGGTGATCTCGAAACCTTATGCGTCAGGGTGGCGAACAAGAAGGTGAAAGATGCCATGTATATCCCGACGGAAGGTGAGATGGTAGATGTGGATGCAACCCTGGGTGAGGCGTTGCACACATTCATTGTCGGACACCACCAGGGGCTCCTGGTAACCAAAAATGGTGATATAGTAGGCATTCTACGTCTGACGGACGTCTTCAAGCTTGTGGATGAAAGGATTAAAAGCTGTAAGTTTTAGGGAGGGTTTTATGGAACATGATATGGAAAATGATGTAAGTGGGGGTGGATTGCTGGCAAACAAGATGTTATGGGTGATTGTGGGGGCGGCCTTGTTTTTTATCGTGGCATTTCTCGTGCCCACACCGGATAGCATGGTGGAATTGGTGGAAAAACAGGGGTTCGGGCAGAGGATGATAGATTGGCATGTGGCCACTGATATGGCGGATGCAGCATGGAAGATGAAGCTCACCCTGGCAATGATACCCATGGCCATAGTCTATTTCGCCACAGAGGCCTTACCTATAGGTCTTGTAGGCATCCTGATGCCCATCTTTGCATATTTCTTTGGGTTGCTGCCTACCAAAGAGATAGGCAGGACCTTTTCCGGTGACGCTCCCCTCTTCCTGTTGGGCGTGCTTGCCATGGGTGTTACCGTGATCGATGTTGGGTTGCACAAACGACTGGCCACCTGGATCCTGGGATGGACAAAAGGGTTTGCCCTACCGATTATAGTCTTGTGCGTGTCCATGTCCGTTATCGGTGCATTTATCTCTGCTCACGCCATGGCCGCTTTTATGGCCCCTGTTATGGCCGCGGTCTACATGGGGGCGGTAGCGGCCAACAGTAAAGAGGGAACGATTCAGCATGACCCGCAACTCGCCAAACTCCTCCTCCTGTCTCTCTGCTTTGCCCTAAACGTGGGCGGTGTGGGATCGCCGGCAGCAGGCGGACGTAATGTCATAATGATGGGCTTTTGGGCCGATTACAACATTCCCATGAGTTTTGGCCGCTGGATGATGTATGGTCTTCCCCTTTCCCCTGTATTGGGACTGGCTGTGGCGATATATATGATGTTTATCTTTAGGAAGGTCCAAACCAGAGATCTCACTCCCGGCCTCGCTGCCATTAAGGAGGAGACCCAGAGAATGGGGCCTATGAGCTATGGCGAGAAGGTGGCATTGGGCATGATGCTGTTGATACTCTTATTGTGGATCTTCGGAGGGCATGGCCTTGGACTGGGAGGACCCGCGCTTCTCGCATTGTTAATCCCTGTGCTTTTCAAGATATCTGACTGGAAAAAAATCCTCGGAGGGATATCGTGGGATGCATGGTTTATGTATTGTGGCGCCTTGACCCTGGGCGCCCTTCTCAAGGAGTCAGGAGCAGCCGTATGGTTGGCCCACATATTTCTTGATGCGATGGCAAAATGCGGTGTCGGAAGTGGCCTCGGTCTCTGGATCGGGATGAGCGGTTTTTCAGGTCTTGTGACAAACTTCATGTCAGATGCCGGCACTACAGCCCTGCTTGGACCGATAGTCATACCCATGGGTATTATGACCGGAACGGTGGGAGAGCCTTGGGCGATCGGTTTGGCTACCGCATTTTCCACTTCCTTCGCTCACTTCTTGATAGTGGGAACCCCGAATAACGCTATTGTTTACGGACTTGGCGTGTATCCTGATTCAGGCGAAAGGATGATCAGCCCCTTTGACTTTGTCAAGTACGGGTTTGCTTTATGGGCCATCTGCCTGGCAATTACATGGGTCCTGGGGTTTATGGTAGTATTCAATGTAATAGGGTTTCCGGAGGGCATCACCGAAACGGCAAGGGCCGTGCTGGAAGCAAACAGCCAATGAGGTGGTGTCTGATAACAGAGCACAGCAAAGGATGGCGTAGGTGAGGGACAGGTAAAAAGAATAAAAATGGAACCCGATAAAACGCGACAATACTATCGCTTACTCGTTAGGATGATAGTGATATTGATGGTATGTATCTCAATTATCCCCCTCGTTTCGATCGGGGGGGTTACCATATATCATTTCAGTCGCTCCCTGAAGAAGAGTGTGGTAACGCATCTGGAAACCATAGTGTGGGAGCACAAGATAAACATAGATACATTCTTGAATGAAAAGCTCGCCAATATGCAGGCGCTTGCAGATTCATCTACCATAGAACAGCTCCTCGACAACTCGTTTCTGCGAGCGAGGCTGGACGTGTTTCAGGAGAGGTACGGGGAGTTTGTGGACTTGGGGGTAGTGGACGACACGGGACACCAGCGGACCTATGCGGGTCTCTTCAAACTTGAAGACGCCATGTATTCTGATGCGGACTGGTTCAAGAAGGCGATGATGAGAGAATTTTTCATCAGTGATGTCTTTCTTGGTCTCCGGGGATTGCCCCATTTCATTATAGCGATAAAGGTGAGAGATGGGGGGGGGAGATTTTGGATTCTAAGGTCTACCATAGATATAGAAGAATTTACTTCGCTGGTTGAAGACGTGAGTATAGGCAAGACGGGTCATGCATTTATCCTGAACCGGAACGGCTACTTCCAGACGAAACCGAGATTTAAAAGACAAGAGCTTTCTTTTTTGAGTCCCATCTCGGATGTGGTTGTCCCCAAGACCGGGGTTTCAATCATCGAGGATGAGGGAGAAACGGGTAACAAGACAATCTATGCCATTTCCGGGCTTAAGGATGGAGAATGGATCCTTGTTTGCCAACAGGACTCCGCAGATGCCTTCTCATCACTCCATCAGGCAAGGAGGTTGGTTGTTTTCATCTCTCTTATCACCTTTGTTTCCGTAATGGTCATCAGCTTTTTTCTCGCCAGGAGATTGGTGGGACGCATGGAGACAGCTTATCTGGAAAGGGCGAAGATGCATGATCAGGTTATCGAGGCCGGAAAACTTGCGTCCATAGGGGAATTGGCTGCAGGTATAGCCCACGAGGTGAACAACCCCGTAGCTATCATGGTGGAAGAGGCCGGTTGGATGGAAGACCTGTTGGAAGAAGACGAAATTATTAAGAGTGATAACCGTGATGAGTTTCAACGCGCGCTCGCACAGATAAAGGCACAGGGAACGCGGTGCAAGCAGATTACCCATAAGTTGTTGAGTTTCGCCAGAAAGACGGATTCGAAGCTGTCCGATCTCCAATTGAACGACCTGATCAAAGAAGTAGTGGGACTTTCCCGGAGGACGGCAAGGTATAGCAACACAAAGATAGACACGGATCTTGACCTTAAGATCCCCCCTATAACGGCATCGCCCTCGGAGGTTCAGCAGGTTCTTCTCAACCTGATAAATAATGCTATCGATGCTGTGGGTAAAGACGGAGGGATGGTAATGGTAACCACCCGCAGCGGTGGTGATTATGTGGTTGTCGACGTGTCCGATACCGGGTGTGGTATCCCTGAGGCTCAAGTCCAGAGGATATTTGACCCATTCTTTACCACAAAGCCCGTGGGTCAGGGAACAGGACTCGGGCTGTCCATCTGCTACGGAATCATTGACAGGATGGGTGGAAGGATCAGTGTCAACAGTGCAGTGGGAAAGGGAACAACCTTCCACGTGAGGTTTCCCGTTCATACGGGGGAGAAAGAGGCGTGAAGAGGGGGTAAGTGTCCCACCGGCTTAGATATAATTAACCACCACTGAGTTTTGAGAAGTTACAACAGGGAGGGTTATCTTATGATTACGACACATGTAATGCTGGTTGATGATGAGGAACCGTTTGTGGAAACCATGACAAAACGACTAACAAAGAAGGGTCTCAACGTGGCCGGCGTGTTCAGCGGGCATGAGGCGCTGGACAAACTCGCATCTAACAGAATGATCGATGTTGTTGTCCTTGATGTGAAAATGCCGGGAATGGATGGGTTAGAGGCGCTGCAGGAGATAAAGAAGAGGTTTCCACTGGTGGAGGTTATTATGCTTACAGGACATGCCACCGTGGAATCAGCGATAGAAGGGATGAGATTGGGGGCATTTGATTACCTTATGAAGCCATGCGAGATGGACCAGCTTCTCTCCAAGATCGGGGAGGCAAAGGATAAAAAGCGCCTGCATGAAGAGAAGATCAGAGATGCAAAGATAAGAGAGCTCTCTTCCCAATTTGACTAGTGTCTACAAAAGATGGAGGTTGCATTCAAAGGATGACTCTGTGTGGCGAGACAGGTAGGTCACCCGGTAATGTGACGGAACTTTTGTCTTTGCCGGTCTGTGCGTGTATGATCGGATGGGAATCCGGGCTAGAAAGGAACATGTCAAATGGAACCTATAAAACTCCTTTTGGTAGATGATGAGGAGGGGTACGTAAGCGTTTTATGCAAACGGTTGTCAAAGAGGAAGATCGACGTAACCCCGGCATTGAGCGCGGCGGACGCCCTCGGCATTATGAGGAAGAAGGACTTCGATGTGGCTGTTCTGGACCTGAAGATGGAAGATATGGATGGTATTGAAGCACTCAAGATATTTAAGAAGATCTGTCCGGCAATGGAGGTGATCATGCTCACAGGCCACGGTTCGGAAAAGGCGGCTAGTGAAGGATTGGAACTGGGGGCATTTGATTATCTCACCAAACCGTGTGACCTGGAGGAACTGCTCAGAAAGATCCGGCAAGCAGTCGCTAAGAGGGGGTGATACAAGTGGAAGCGTTTAATGTGCTCTTTGTAGATGATGAGGTGGAGTTTCTGGACACATTGCTGAAGCGCATGAAAAAGCGGAATGTTAATGTGTCAGGGGTCAAAAGCGGTGAGGAAGCCATTAAGTTTGTGGATCAGGAGCAAGTGGATGTAGTCGTTCTGGACGTGAGGATGCCGGGGATGGACGGCATAGAGACACTGAGGCAGCTCAAGAAGCGAGATCCCTTGATTGAAGTAATTATGCTCACCGGTCATGCCAGTGTTGAGGTTGCAGTTGAGGGCATGGAACTTGGCGCCTTCGATTACCTCATGAAGCCCATGGATATCGATGAACTCCTGTACAAGCTTCAGGATGCTCACAAGAAAAAATCGATACAGGAAGAAAAGATTAAGAATATGGAGACGATGATGGTTCAGGGAAGTTGATGGAAGTGGTTTTTAGTGGATGGGCGCTGAATAGTGGTTGATATCCTACCAGTCAGAAAGGAGGCAGAGTTGAGATGAATTTTTTTAAGGCGTGGGGTAATTTTATGATGATGGGCGCCAGGGCCCATGCAAAGTGGGAGCTTGATGTGTCGAATACCATACTTGGTGACCGGAAGCGGCTCCTTGTACTGGGTTTACTTTTAGGTTCCGTTCTGTTTGTCGGAATGGCCTTTGCCGACCAGATCGCCGGAGCGCTCCCCGATGTTTTGGGAGGCAAGAAG
>JAUXHQ010000073.1 GCA_030621455.1 Deltaproteobacteria bacterium | reverse complement strand
CATTGTCTATCCCCTTAATTTTCAAGTCTTCTTACGATAAGGCTAACAGGTCTTCCTTCCATTCTTACCGTGGCCCCGGTCTTGTGGAAGGACTGGAAATACTGAATGAAGTGAAGATCCAGACAGGCGTTCCCATCCTTTCCGACGTCCATCGTTTTGAAGAGATTGACCGCGCCGCTGAGGTTTTGGATATCGTGCAGGTACCCGCCTTTCTGTGTCGACAGACAGACTTTGTTGTCGAGATTGCCAAAACAGGAAAGGCTATAAACCTGAAAAAGGGACAGTTCTTGGCTCCTTGGGATATGAAGAATGTCATCGAAAAGGTGGAACTGACCGGTAACGAGAACATACTATTGACTGAGAGGGGATCTTCATTCGGGTATAATAACCTGGTAGCCGACATGCGCTCTTTACCTATCCTGAGGGGTTTCGGATACCCTGTCGTCTTCGATGCAACTCATAGTGTCCAACTGCCTGGGGGAAAGGGCTCAACCTCCGGTGGGCAGAGGGAATTTGTGCCTCATATGTCCAGGGCCGCCGTTGCAGTAGGGATAGATGCCATATTCATGGAGGTCCACAATGACCCTGACCATGCATTATGCGATGGCCCCAATTCTGTGAGACTCGACGCCTTGCCTGAATTATTAAAGAAACTTCGAAAGATTGACGATATTGTCAAGGGACGTTTACTTCAGTAAGGTTGAAGATGCAGGTTAAAGATATACGGCTCCTCATACTTGATGTGGATGGTGTTATGACCGACGGAAGGATAATCTATGATGATAAAGGCGGGGAGCTTAAATGCTTTGACGTTAAGGATGGACAGGGAATAAAACTGTTGATGGAAGAAGGCATTGAGGTGGGGATCATTTCAGGAAGGGTCTCCGGGGCTTCAGAGTATCGTGCACGAGAACTGGGCATTTCCATCCTACATCAGAGGGTGGATGATAAGGTCAGTACATATAGAAAGATCATAGATGAGAAGGGGTTGGTTGATGACCAGGTATGTTACATGGGTGATGACCTGGCTGATATACCTTTGATGAGAGAAGTCGGTTTTTCTGTTGCAGTAGCTGATGGGTCTCAATACGTAAAAGAAGTGGCTGATTACGTTACCGTCAAGAACGGAGGAAACGGAGCCGTACGAGAGGTCTGTGAGTTGATATTGAAGGCCCAGGACAAATGGGATACGCTTATGGAAAAGCACTTCGGAAGTATATGACAGCTATAGATTTCCATATATCAAATTTCACTGCGTTATCGGTCGGAATCCACGACGACGTACTACAATGTACGACTTACGCGGATTCCTCCCTCTGGCCTTGTGAAATTTAATATCTGAAAATCTATATTCCACACTCTAGGGATGAAAAAAACAAGACTTGTACTTATTTCTGTGATTATTTTAGTAATTTTTACTGTTATAGGTATATTCATAACTAACTATGGTGACAAGGATTCTCGGGAAGATATTTTCGACTCGGATATCAGCGACGCGGATATGACAATAAAGAATATTCATTACACAAAGACTAACCGCGGCATCAAGGAATGGGAACTCAAAGCGAGTTCAGGGCAATACTTTAGAGATGAGGATCAGGCTACTTTTAAGGATCTAATGGTTACGGTGTTCTTGAAAGATGGGAAGCCGCTTACATTGGTTGGAGATGAGGGGAGGGTCGCAACCGATTCAAGAGATGTTGAAATGGAGGGCAATATTGTTGCAAGTTCCGGTGATCGATATGAATTTCATACAGAGTCATTGAAATACAGCTCAAAAGAGAGGAGAGTCTTTACGCCGGACAAGATCGCCTTCACCGGTTTCGGGATGGAGATCAAAGGTGTAGGAATAAGTATAGATATTGACAGGGAAAGATTTTTTATATTGGATAATGTTTCTACAATACTCAGACCTGCTGAACAGGTGGAACTCGACTGATTTTACAGGCCTTGTGGTATATCATGAAGTTACAACTCTTACACAAGGGATTGCCTTTATTATTATTGATAGCTTTGGCGCTGTCTCTGAATATAAACCGGCCAGTGGCCTCCGGTGGATCTTCCTTACGCGATAAAGAAGGCAGTTTGGGAGGAAACGGAGAGAGCGTACCTATAGTAATAGATTCTGATCGTCTTGAGGGGGATAATGAGAAAAACATTGTAAGGTTCATCGGGAATGTGATAGCTAAAAGAGGGGATATCATAATCCATTGCGAGAGTATTTTCATCATGTTTGACAAATCAAACAAAACTGTGAAGGAGCTTATCGCTGAAGGGGATGTGAAGATAACTCAAGGGGATCGAATAGCCACCGGGGATAAGGCCGTCTTTGAAAATTCCGAGGAAAAAGTTACACTTACCGGAACACCCGAGGTCAGGGAGGGGGATAACATAATCAAAGGTGCGAAGATAATCTTTTTTATGGCCGAAGATAGAGGGATAGTGGAAGCCGACGAACACACAAGGGTGAATGCGACAATCTACTTCAAGAAAAGCACGGAACAAGAAAGAGAATAGATGCAAACCTTACAGGCCAAAGGGCTGGTAAAGGCATATGGGAACAGAAAAGTTGTCAATGACCTCACGATGGAGATCGAGACCGGAGAGGTCGCCGGATTGCTGGGTCCCAACGGAGCCGGCAAGACAACTATTTTTTACATGATCGCCGGTTTAATCAAGCCGGATAAGGGGAGGGTCTTTTTGAATGAGGAGGACATAACAGATTACCCCATGTATATGCGGGCCAGGAAAGGCATTAACTACCTTCCCCAAGAGTCATCCATATTCCGCAAGTTGACGGTAGAGGATAACATCCTGGCTATCTTGGAGACGTTAGACTTGTCAAAAGAAGAGAGAATGAATCGATTACGCGGTCTTCTGGATGAGCTCAACATAACCTCCATCGCAAAAAATAAATCCTACTCTCTTTCAGGAGGAGAGCGTCGGAGAGTAGAGATCAGTAGGTCCCTGGTAACCAGTCCTTCTTTTGTTTTACTAGACGAACCATTCGCCGGGATAGATCCGATAGCGGTTATCGACATTCAAGGTGTCATATTGCAATTGAAATCGAAAGGTATAGGGATTGTCATCTCTGACCATAATGTCCGAGAAACACTGGGGGTTTGCGATAGGGCTTACATCATAGACCAAGGTAAGATCGTGGAGTTTGGAGATCCGCATGAAATCAGCAACAGTAAAAAGGCCAAAGAAAGATACTTGGGAGAAAAATTTAAATTGTAAATTTTCTTAACGGGATGTGCCATGGCTCTTGAACTAAGACAGGTTGTAAAGCTAAGTCAGCAGACGATTATGACTCCACAGTTGCAACAGTCAATAAAGCTGCTGCAGTTATCAAGACTGGAGTTGACCGATCTTGTTCAGAATGAGATTACAGAGAATCCGGTCCTGGAAGAGGCTCAGGATTTAAATGATGAGGGCGATTCCCCGATTGTTGACAATACAAATGAGTCGGAGCTTAACAAAGCGGATGAGGTGGCGTATGATACTGAAGACGGCAACAACTTGGGTCTTAAATGGGAGGAGTACTTAGGCGGTAATGCTCCCGGAGGTTCAGGTTATGCATTTGATGGTGAAGAGCGGTTTCCATTAGAAAACAGACTGGTTGAAAAGGCGTCCCTACATGAGCATTTAATGTGGCAACTCCGTCTCTCCAATTTCACCAGGACGGAAGAATTGGTCGGCAAGTTGATTCTCGGGAATATCGACGAAGATGGCTATCTTCGGGTTGACTTGGGGGAAATCGCTGAGATAAGCGATGTAGCCGAAGGTGTGGTTGAAGGTGTGTTGAGACGGATTCAAGAATTTGATCCGCTTGGTGTCGGAGCTAGAGATCTGAAGGAGTGTCTCCTCATCCAGACGAGACACCTTGTAGGGGATGATCCTGTTGTGGAAGGAATTCTCCTGAACCATATACATGATTTGGAAAACAAGAGGTTTCAAAAAATCTCTACAGAAATGGAAGTTTCATGGGATAAAGTCATCGAGGCCGTTAAATTGATTTCCGGGCTGGAGCCTAAACCTGGAAGATACTATAGCGATGAGGATGCACAATATATTACGCCGGACATATATGTATTTAAAGAGGATGATGAATTCAGGATCATCCTTAACGAAGACGGGATGCCAAAGCTGAGGATAAGTTCTTTCTATCGTAAGGCCCTTTCCCAAGGAGATTTTACGTCAAAAATAACAAAAGAATACATACAAGACAAGATCCGTTCGGCGGTGTGGTTGATAAAGAGTATTCATCAGAGGCAGAGAACCATATACAAGGTGATGAAGAGCATCATATCATTTCAAGAAGATTTCTTTGAGAAAGGCCTTACATATTTGAAACCTCTGGCTCTCAGAGATATAGCAGAAGATATCGGTATGCACGAATCGACCGTCAGCCGAGTAACTACCAACAAATATGTCCATACGCTCCAAGGTATATTTGAGTTGAAATATTTTTTCAATAGTGGGATTGGTTGCTTAATGGGGGGGAGCATAGCCTCTCAGAGTGTAAAGGATAAAATTAAACAGATTATCCTTACCGAAAACCAAAAAAAACCATACAGTGACCAAAAAATTGTAGAGATCTTATGGGGATCAGATATAAATATCGCACGCCGGACAGTAACCAAATATCGTGAAATATTGAACATCTTACCCTCATCAAAGAGGAAGAAGGTGTTTTAGAAGGAGGGAGTGTAACAAGGATATGCAGATAGCAATTACCTTTCGACACATGGATACTGTTGAAAGCCTCAGGAAGTATGTTGAAGAGAAAGTCGGCAAAGTACAGAAGCATACTAACCGACCCATTGAAGCAAGTGTCGTGTTATCAGTGGAGAAACACAGGCACATAGCCGAGATAAGTATCGTCGCTAACAGGATAGTGATAAACAGCAAAGAAGAAACGGGAGATATGTATTCTTCAATCGATCTGGTTGTGGGCAAAGTTGAGAAACAGCTTCGTAAGTATAAAGAAAGATTGAAGCAACACAAACCCATAAACACCACTATTAAGGACTTGTCCGGCAGAATTAATGTGGTAACCTCCGATAGTATTGAGAAAGAGGGGGAACCACGTGTTATAAAGAGCGACAATTTCTCGATAAAGCCAATGTTCGTAGAAGAGGCTGCAATGCAACTGGAAATATCAAATTATGAATTCTTGGTCTTCACCGATGCCTCCTCAAAGAGAGTATGTGTGATATATCGTAGAAAAGACGGGAATTATGGTCTAATCGAGCCTGAGTATTGATAGGAGCTGGTTCAAGGGAGAGATCGATGAAAATCGCTGACATCTTAAGTAGAGATTCAGTCATTCCTGAATTGAGGTCGAAGAACAAGCGAGAGGTTTTAGAGGAACTCGTAAATGTCATTGTGGAAAAGGATTGTAGCCTAAACAAAGAAGAACTCTTAGAGGTTTTCCTGGAAAGGGAAAGGTTGGGAAGTACAGGCATTGGAGACGGCATAGCCATCCCTCATGGAAAACTCAAGAATATCGATACGCTGTTTGCCTCCTTTGGTAGAAGTATAGAGGGAATTGATTTCGAATCTATGGATGGTAAACCCACTCATATCTTTTTTCTACTGGTTGCGCCTGAAAATTCTGCGGGTATCCACTTGAAAACATTGGCCAGAATCTCACGTCTATTGAAGGATAGCTTTTTCAGGAAAAATCTAATGGAGGCAAGATCAGAGGAGGAGATCTTTAAGAATATTATTGAAAGAGATGAAAAGGAAACCCATTTGGAAAAATAATAAATGAAGGACTTTCGGATTGTCGTCATAACCGGCCTTTCAGGCTCAGGGAAGAGCGTAACAAAGAGGGCCTTAGAGGATATTGGTTTTTTTTGTGTAGATAACTTGCCGGTTATGTTGTTCCCCAAGTTCCTGGAGTTACGTCTTCAGTCTCAAGGAGAGATCTCCAAGGTAGCCCTCGTAATGGACATTAGGGAGAGACATTTTTTGGAGGAGTATCCTCGTATCTTTGAAGAGTTGAAGAACGAAGGCTACATGATGGAGGTGATATTCCTGGAATGTAGTGACGAAATCCTCCTAAGACGATTCAGTGAGACACGTAGGTCTCATCCCATGGCAGAAGACAAGCCGGTCATTGAAGGGATTAGGCTGGAAAGAGAAAGTCTGGAGAACCTAAAAAATATCGCAGATTTGGTTATCGATACATCTGATTACAATGTTCACCAATTGAAAGACTACATCTGTAAATATTTCACTCAGGCCTCTTCTCTAAAGAAGATGACAATAAATTTGCTCTCTTTTGGGTTCAAGTTTGGGCTGCCATATGACGCTGATTTGATAATGGACGTAAGGTTTCTGCCGAACCCATACTTCATTGAAGAGCTACGAGGCCTCACTGGTGCGGACAAGAAGGTCTCCGATTATGTATTGAAGAGGGGTGAAACAAAGAAATTTATCAAGAAGTTTTCTAACTTAATCCATTTTTTGATTCCTCTCTACGAAAGGGAAGGGAAAGCCTATCTGACTATCGCTATTGGGTGTACGGGGGGGAAGCACCGTTCTACAGCTGTGATCAACGAGGTAGCCAAATCTTTGGTAAATGGAAACCATATTGTCAATATCAGACACAGGGATATAGAAGCCAATTAGTTTCAATCCGGAAATGGCCTTTTTTATTTTCTTCTTATGAATTACAATCTGAATATGAGTCCATGACAAGGCACAATTTCTGCCTTCTTGTATTACCTCTTTGCTCATGGTTTATTACTGCTTTTTTAGGGAGATGGTACGAACCGTACCCAAATGACAGGTCTGTTTGGTGTGGAGGCATAATGGTTGGGGTACTTGTGGTGACCCACCACAATTTGGGGAATGCGCTGGTTGCTGTTGCTGAGATGATCTCTGGTAAAATAGAGTCTCTTGAGGCCATATCCGTTGATTTCGAAAAAGACCCGGAGAGGCTGAGGAAAGACATTTTAACTGCTGTCAAGAAATTAGATAACGGTGATGGTGTCTTGATAATGACCGACATGTTTGGTGGAACACCCTCCAACCTAAGTCTATCTTTTCTTAAAGATGGAAAGGTAGAGGTGTTGTCAGGTGTGAACCTTCCTATGCTTATTAAGCTTTCTACCTACCGGAACAACAAGTCGTTAGACGAGTTAGCGATGGAACTCAAATCCTACGGTCAAGATAACATCAACCTGGCGAGTGAGATCATGAACAGGAAGGTTGACAGGTAGGAAAATACAAGCCTTTTTTCTGACTCCATTCCCCTCCGGCGGATCTTCGACACTAACCAATAAGCCATCAGCAAGACGAAGAAAAAACGACTAACTCTGTTTCTAGCTGAATACTGATGGCAAACCGCCTGGATTAATACCGTGCCAAAAAAACAACCCGCGGCGGCGAATCTTAGACCTAATGGACTCGATTGCACCCCAGGGGCACTTCCCGCCGGACACCGGGTCAAGGCTATCGACCTTCAAAATATCGATTCTTCTCCTTATCAACATCGCAAATACTTTGATGAGGATAAACTAAAAGAACTGGCAACGAGCATTCAACGAGAGGGATTAATTGAGCCGATTGTCGTACGTCCTAACCGGGAACGTTATGAACTGGTTGCAGGAGAACGACGATTACGAGCCATCCGAGACTATACTGAGATGGAAACCATTGCCTGCTCGATTGTTATTGTAGATGACCTTCAAGCAAGACGGATGTCCGCCGCTGAAAACCTTCAGCGTGAAGAACTTTCTGCGATTGAGTCTATTGAAGCCATTGTGGAGATCATGGATGCGGAACTGATCGAAGATAAAGAATATACCGCTATGGGC
>JAUXHQ010000118.1 GCA_030621455.1 Deltaproteobacteria bacterium | reverse complement strand
CTGAGGCTATCCCAAGGAATTGCTCCGCAGCCCATGCGGGTGACACATAAGAGAGATATTCGTCAGTGTCATACCATGGGTCTATTGAACGTATCCCACGACCGAAGAATATGATGCTGTCATAGGTCATCATGGCTGCCTTGGGAAACCCGGTAGTCCCTGAGGTATAGCAGAAACAAGCAAGATCCTTCCCTTCTCCCTTCCGAACGTTCTCTTCAAAAAGATTCGGTTGTTCCGCGTCGTATCCTCTGCCCAGTTCTTCTAACCCTTCAAAACTCAAGAGGATAGGGTCTTCATACGACCAGAGTCCCTTATGTTCCCAGTAGATCACCCTCTTGACATTGGGTATCTCATCTTTACCCTTTAGGTTGAGAAGCTTATCGCATTGTTCCTGATCTTTTGCAAAGACAAACGTGGCATCCGAATGGTTCACATAGTACTTCACCTCGTCATCCATAGAGTCAACAAAAATCCCCACGGCCACCCCCCCTGCCGATTGAGCAGCCAGTTCGGCCCAGTAGTACTGTGGGTCATTGTCCCCTATTATACATACCTTATCCCCCTGTTTTATGCCCAGGCTGATCAATCCCAGAGAACACCACTTTACGTGTTCGTAGTAATCCTTCCATGTATACGTGAGCCATAACCCAAAATCCTTCTTACGCATGGCAACTTTTTCCCCGCCATACTTCAAGTAATTTCGCAGCATCAATTTTGGAAGGGTATCACAACCATTATACTTATCCATCTCTCCCCTTAGCCAAGCCACCTCTTCCTTCTTTTGTAATGTTTTACGGTCTGGTAGCTCTTCTTCTCACCGACATGGGTAAGTCCCATGTAAAATTCCTTGATATCCTCGTTTTCTAACAATCTCTGTCCGATATCATCCAATACGATTCGCCCGTTTTCCATCACATAACCATAATCTGCGATTTGGAGAGCTGTCCGGGCATTCTGTTCCACAATCAGAAGGGAAATTTTCTCCTCCTTGTTTAACCTTTCAATGATATTATATATCTCTTTGACGAGTAAGGGCGCCAGCCCTAATGAGGCCTCGTCGAGCAGCATCAATTTGGGCTGAGACATTAGGCCCCGTCCAACTACAAGCTGCTGCTGTTCCCCTCCGGAAAGATAGCCTGCCGTTTGATTACGGATATCCTTCAACCCCGGGAAGTAACTATACACTTTGTCTAGATCCTTATTCAACTCCCTCCTGGTTGGGTTTCTCCCCAAGGAACCTGCAATAAGATTTTCCTCCGCTGTAAGTTGCTCGAGGGTCCTCCTCCCTTCCATTATCTGAACGATCCCCATGTCTACTATGGCTTTGGTCCGCAATCGATCTAGCCTGACCCCATTGTACTCTATGTTTCCGTCCGTAACCTTGCCCTCCTCCGGATACAGCATACCTGATATGGCTTTGAGGGTAGTGCTTTTCCCTGCCCCATTTGCGCCTAATAGTGAAACGATCTGCCCGTCAGGAACTTCGATGGTCACACCTCTCAGCACGAGGATAATATTTTGATACTTCACCTCTATGTTGTTTAATACGAGCATCTACGTACCTCCGTCAGTTATGCTTCATTCTCCCAAATATGCCTTGATAACCGCGGGATTATCTTTGATGTCATCAGGGGTACCTTCCGCTATCTTCTTTCCCCAGTCAAGGGTTACAACCCTGTCGGAGATATCCATTACCACATCCATCTCATGTTCAACAAGGACGATGGCTGGAGATTCCTTGATGACCGTCTCACATTTGGCCTCTTTGATATCGAGTACAAATCGGGCCATGTCTTCCTTCTCCTCCATATTCATCCCTGCCATGGGCTCATCAAGGAGGAGGACTTTAGGTTCCATGGCCAGTGCTCGTCCCAGCTCTACCCTCTTTCGCACCCCGTAAGGAAGTATCCCCACCTGCTTATGTCTGTATGGCTGCAATTCTAAAAAGTCCATAATGTATTCTACCTGAATTCTGTGTTTCACCTCGCTCCTTAAGCCCGGACCGAAGTACAACAACCCGGCCAGCAAGCTTTGCCTCATCTTAACATGCCTGCCTGCGAGGAGGTTATCTACGGTGGAAAGTCCTGAATAGAGAGCAAGGTTCTGAAAAGTCCTTGCAACTCCCATGGCAGCAATCTTACTGGGCTTAAGGTTGTTAATCCTCTTTCTTTCAAAATAGATATCTCCTCTTTGAGGGCGATAAAATCCTGATATGGAGTTGAGAATCGATGTCTTACCGGAACCGTTCGGACCGATAAGGGCCATTATCTCACCCTTCTCAATATCCATATCCACCCCCGTTAGTGCCTTTACCCCGCCAAATGACAGATAGATATCCTCGAGGATTAAGGTAGCCCTATTTTCTTTCATAACTCTTATACCTGACTTCTTTCGTCCGGGCTTTGTTCTATACTCCACCCTAGGTAGTTTCCATCCAGAAATGGCCATTTTTTTATATCTTAAAAGACCATTTTAGGGGGTAAAATTGGCCCAGTAAGGAACAGCGGAAGGAGAAGGGGTCAGCCCTTGAAGGGGTCGGGCCGGGGTAGGGGTGGAAATTGCGCGAAAGATATATTTGCGGCAATCAATGGTTAATAATTTTTTCCTGTAAAATCTGACAGTTGCAGGATGCTTGGAACTCGTGCTTCAGTCCTGTTTTCAGTCTTCAACTGATTGAAAGAAATCGGCTATCCTTTCTATGGGTGTACCGGAAGGAAAGACTTCAGTTACACCGAGGCTGCGCAGTCGGGGGATATCCGCCTGAGGGATCACGCCCCCTACCACTACCATATTGTCTTCTGCGTGTCTGGTTTTCAACCCGGTCATAACTTTTTCCACCAGGCCCATATGGGATGCAGACAGAAAACTCAACCCAATAACATCCACATCCTCCTGAACAGCGATAGATACCACTTGGGAGGGAGTCTGGTGGAGACCGGTGTAAATCACCTCTATCCCTTTGTCTCTCAGGGCCTTAGCAATATACAGTACTCCGCGATCATGGCTGTCCAGCCCCACTTTAGCCAATAACACTCGAAGCTGTTTCATATCATTGTCTCCCCTACGACTTAGGAACGAAAATTAAATAAACACAGGCTCTTGGAACACTCCGAATACTTCCCTAAAGACGTCCATAATCTCTCCCAGGGAGGCATAGTCCTTTACTGCATTTATCACGTAGGGCATGAGGTTTTCTGAACCGCCGGCTGCCTGGCGGAGTTTCTCCAATTGCCTTTGAACTTCAGAATCGTTTCTTTGTGCCTTTACTTGTCGTAAAGATTCTACCTGTCGCAATAAGGATTCCGGGTTGGGTTTATGTAAACTGAGCGCCTCTTCTATTTCCTTCGGAGACTCGTCATTACAATACTTATTCTCTCCAACAATTGTACTCTTCCCTGCTTCAATATCCCGGTAAAGCCGATACCCTCTTTCAATGACCCTTTTCTGGGTAAACCCTTTCTCCACTGCTTCTACTGCGCCACCCTGTTCCTCAATCTCTTTCATGGAGTCAAGTATTTCTTCTTCCATCTGCCTGGTTAGGGCCTCAATGAAGTACGATCCTCCCAAAGGGTCGGCAGTCTCTGTTACATCAGTTTCATGGGCCAGTATCTGTTGTACCCTTAACCCCTGACAGGCGGTTTTTTCCGTAGGAATTGCATAGGCTTCATCTATGCCCGTGACCATCATTCCTTGCACACCACCGAGCACTGCTCCCAGTGCGCCATATGCGCCTCGCACAAGATTTAACTCGATCTCCCGGGAAGCGAACTGCCGCCCCCCTACTGCGGTGTTTATTCTAATACATAGAGAAGCCCTTTTCTCGGCGCCGAATCGTTCCTTCATGATGTTGGCCCAGACACGTCTGGCAGCACGGAATTTGGCCGCTTCATGAAACAAACGGTGAGTGGACTTAAAGAAGAAGGTTACCCGCGGCGCTATCTCATCGATATTGAGACCACGGTCGAGCAATTCTTCGAAATAGCTGATAGTATCGCTAAATGAAAAACCGATCTCCTGTGCTTCTGTAGCCCCAGCCTCATTATATATTACCCCCCGGATATGCAAAGGGTAGAAGTTCGGCATATTTTCAACGCAGAATGCAACAATGTCGCCCATTAATCGAAGAGAAGGCTTGGGGGGAAAGACCCAGAGTCCCCTCCCCACATACTCGGACAAGATGTCATTATTTGTGGTGCCGCTGAGCTTAGACAATGGAATACCTTGTCTCTCTGCTGTGGCCACATACATGGCCATCAAGACTATGACGGAAGAGACGGCATTGTTTATCGATACAGGTGTGCTGTCAAGGGGTATACCGTAAAAGAGGGTCTCCATGTCTTTTAACGTGTCAATGGCCAGCCCAACCCTTCCAACTTCATCTTCCACCATATCATTATCGGAATCATATCCCAATTGGGTAGCCAAATCCGTGGCAGTGCTTACCCCATGCTGGCCACCGGCGAGCAATGCCTTCCACCGGGCATTGGTCTCCTCTGCGGTGCCGAACCCGGAATATTGTCGCATGGACCACAACCGTCTCCTGTACATCTTTGGATAGATACCACGGGTAAAGGGATATTCACCAGGGATTCCAAGTTCACTTGTATAATCGAATCCCTCTATGTCTTTCGGAGTATAGCAGTCTTTTATTCCTGTTTCGGGATTTATCGACGCTTTTCCTTTTTCCATGGTCCTTTCCCTCTTTTTGTGGTTCCAGAGCGTTAAGAAACTCCACCTGTGCAGTTAGTCAAAATAAATATGATTTGAATCATCTGTGACGAACATTCTTGATTCATTTTGGGGAAGATTCTTAGTGAACGAAGCCGAAAAGTGCAAATTTGTTTGAGGGAGCTTACAACCGATTTATCTACATTGAGCGTAGTGAACTGAGAACATTCAAAATGAATCAAGCCGTGAGGAGAAAATTGTTCAAATCGTATAGCACCAGCACCATTATTGGGTAATTGCACAGGTTGAAAAAAATCATTATTTACCTTTAAAGGAAAGAGTACTACAGCATCGTCATGATTGTCAAACA
Organism: Deltaproteobacteria bacterium; assembly: GCA_030621455.1. Lineage (GTDB taxonomy): Bacteria > Desulfobacterota > UBA8473 > UBA8473 > UBA8473 > JAUXHQ01. The sequence continues at coordinate 1,413 of JAUXHQ010000118.1, read as the reverse complement.
ATTTGGTCATAGCCCGGTAGTTATCGTTTGTGCCCATACGGAAGTCTCGTTTTGTAAATGCCCGGCTTGAGAAGAACTTTTTATTGTGCAGGAAGAAATCGAGGATAAAATAGAGTAGCAGGGGGTATTTCGTAACATCTCAAAAAGTTAGGGTATTTAGTGGATAGGAGGGACGCTTTTCACCATAAGGCTCCTTCTTTCTTTGCTTTTTTTAATCCTTTACTGGTGAGTGCCATCTTATACCCATCTACTAGACGTTCCCCGCCATGGTTTGCTTTCCCCGCGACTTTTTCTATGCCATAAACATCCGTCGCTACAAATTCAGGTCCATCTGTGAACTGTGAGCTTGTAAGATCAACGACAAAATAATAATCCGTATTAGCACGGGAGACAACTACGAAAAAATGTTCCACATTCACATATTTTACGCACACTATGTTCGCGGTGTGTCCCTTCAATGTCATGAATTTTTTGACAATAGCCGAAGCATACCCACAAAATCCCACTCCCGCTGGGTCAGGAATCATCTCGTCGGGCATCTTTAACGCCGACTTACATTTTTGGCGCGTCAGTTCTACTAGACTCGCCGCCACTTGGTCGTTCACCAAGTATGCCCCCACCCCATCAGGAATATCATCCGCTTTCACGTTTTCATATAAGGTTTTAATATTGCCAAGCTGCCCCGCTGGTATCGTCCGCCATTCCATCTGCGTCCTCCTATTCCGTGTCCCTATTTGAAACTTAGGAACAGTCATTAATATTGACAAGAACTCTCTTTTTGAGAGCGAATTTAGCCAAAAGATAGAATCAGCGCAATGCTTCCCTGAAATTATAATGATAGTGAAACAGTGTCACTGTTTCGCTGACAACATCCCAGTGTCGATTTAAGGTCCTCCTCCTATGTGTCCCTTCTTATTTATTAACTCACTCCCATGGAAGTTTAAACTGGTATGCTAAATGAATAGGCAAAGGATACCTCATCATACCCTTTTCAGAGGCTGCTTCAAGTCCTTCTAAGACAATGTCAAGCATTGAAACGGGGAGGGTGAAGATAAGTTCATCCTCTTTTGCCATGGAAATCAGCCTGTCCCCAATACCTGGTAGCACCACATTTGCTTTCCCTGTCAAAATTGTTTGGGCAATTCCGTCGGAACAGGACCCGAACGCAGTCTGAGATGAAAAACTCGGTCTTCCACCACTTTTGTATATCGTTGCATGGAGCAACAGCATTGTTTGAGCCGGGTTACAATAGATCATTATGATATCAGGCTCAATCGTTGTCTGGTCCAAAGGGGACATGAGCAACCCCTCATGATCACCATCACGCAATTTATAGATGGAATCAAAGGTTTCTTGAGCCGCTTTTGCATTTTCTACAAGTCCAGCCTGAACCCAGCCGTTTAAGAGTACTTC
>JAUXHQ010000210.1 GCA_030621455.1 Deltaproteobacteria bacterium | reverse complement strand
TGTGATATAGGACATTTCTCTTTTTTACTTTACAGGACAAACGTTTCAATCACCCTGGGTTGCTTAATCCCGACCTAAATCTGAGCGAAATTTACCCCTTTTATTTAATTTCAGCTCCTATGGGATTTGGGTGACATTGTTTCATAGAGAAGTCCACTGCAGTGCAGGAATAGGGATCTCTATCCTGATATTCGGGAGGTATTCTATGGCAAAGACGATTGCTGAAATTAATGAAAAGATAAAGAAAGGTGAGGCTGTCGTTGTTACGGCAGAGGAAATAATTGACAGGGTAAAAGAAAAAGGGACGGAAACTGCCGCACAGGAAGTAGACGTGGTTACGACAGGAACTTTTGGTCCCATGTGCGGATCCGGCGCATATCTTAACGTCGGGCATTCCAAGCCAAGGATAAAGATAGGTGGCGGCAAAGCCTTCTTGAATGATGTGCCCCTTTATACGGGTTTCGCTGCAGTGGATGTGTATTTGGGTGCTACGGCCATACCGGATTACGATCCAAGAAATACGGTATTCCCGGGAGGATTCCAATATGGAGGTGGGCATGTAATCGAGGATTTGGTTGGAGGCAAGGATGTAAAACTCACAGTTACAGCTCATGGTACGGACTGTTATCCTAGAAAGAGTGTCGAAACAATGATTAATATTAAGCACATAAATGAAGCCGTCCTCTTTAACCCGAGAAACTCATACCAGAACTATAATGTAGCTGTTAACCTTTCAGATAGGGTTATATACACCTATATGGGGACATTACAGCCGGGAATGGGAAACGCCAATTACTGTAGCGCGGGTCAATTGAGCCCTCTCCTGAACGATCCTTATTACAGAACCATCGGCATTGGGACGAGGATATTCCTGGGGGGAGGCGTCGGCTATGTTGCGTGGAACGGCACACAACACAACCCTTGTGTATCAAGAACAAAGACTGGGGTGCCAAGGGTACCTGCCGGCACCCTTGCCGTTATAGGCGACCTGAAACAGATGAGTCCTAAATGGCTGCGCGGAACCTCTCTTACAGGTTACGGGGCAACATTAACTGTGGGAATAGGTATACCAATACCAATCCTTGATGAAGAGATACTCAAACAGACCGCTGTCGCTGATGAGGATATATTTACACCGGTGGTGGATTATAGTGTTGCCTACCCCGAGAGAGAACCGGGGACCCTCGGTGAGGTCAATTATGCCCAACTAAAAAGTGGGAAGATATCTATCAAGGGGGAAACGGTAAAGACGGCGGGGTTATCGAGTTATGTGAAGGCCAAAGAGATAGCTGAAATGCTCAAGGGATCGATAAAGAAGGGGGAGTTTCTCTTAACCGAACCCGTGGCCACCTTACCGTCCGTTGAATCCGGGATAAGCTTCAAGCCTATGCCCTCAAAGAAAGTTAAGTGAATCATCATTGCGTTAAGTGCCGGCAAGCGGTAAACCTGACCAACCGCACAGGTCGAAAAAGGTAACACTCAATTCAATTGGAGGCCTTCGATGCCTAAGAAGAGAATAGTCCTGACTTTTCCCAACAGGTTAGTCGATCAACCGATTACATATCATCTGATTAAGGATCACAATCTAATGGTAAACATATTGCGGGCAAACGTCACACCAAAAGAAGAGGGGAGGTTAGTGGTAGAGGTCAGCGGCAAGAAGAAAGACATGGAATCCGGCATGAATTACCTCAAGGAAATGGGAGTGGATACCCAGCCGCTGACCCGGGACGTGAGGTGGCACAAGGATCGTTGTACTCAATGCACTGCTTGTATATCCATATGTCCTTCAGGGGCATTTGTAGTTAATAGAGAAGATATGTCCGTATCCTTCAAAAAGGACAAGTGCATAGCCTGTGAATTGTGTATCCCCATATGCCCCTATCGTGCAGTTGAGGTTCTTTTTTAAGGGATAGGAGGTTACTTTTGACCAAGGCCATCGCCTTACTCTCCGGCGGACTCGATAGTATCCTGGCGGTTCGACTTATTCTGGACCAGGGTATAGAGGTCGAAGCGGTCAATTTTGCGTCCGTTTTTGGTACTTTCGCCTCCAATAGCGGCAGCCGTATGGAAGCGAAGGTAGCTGCCGAGAGATTGGGGGTCGAACTCACGGTCTTTAACTATTCCAAAGACCTCATGGAGCTGATCAGACAGCCCAGATACGGCTATGGCAAGAATATGAACCCTTGTATAGACTGCCGTGTATTTACGTTCAAGAAGGCAAGAGAGTATATGCGTCAGCGGGGAGCCTCTTTCTTGATAACAGGCGAGGTGCTGGGAGAGAGGCCCATGTCCCAGAGAAGGGACTCCATGAGGATCATCGAGAGGGATTCGGGTTCGGACGGTTTGCTCCTTAGACCCCTTTCCGCCAAGCTGCTTCCTCCGACTGTCGCGGAAGAAGAAGGATTGGTAGATAGGGAGAAGCTCCTCAGCATCCAGGGAAGATCGCGAAAGCCACAGATTGCCTTGGCCAGGGAATTAGGGATCGATTATTATCCAAGCCCGGCCGGGGGATGCCTGCTCACCGACCCCGGTTTTGCCCGAAGGATGCGGGATTTAATGGAGCATGACCCGAATTTTACCCTGAACGATGTCCGTCTCTTGAAGGTTGGAAGGCATTTTCGTCTCTCTAATACGGCAAAGGCCATTGTGGGAAGGAACGAGAAAGAGAACAAAAAGCTGGATAGTTTAGCCGTTGAAGGCGATCTCATTTTCAAGGTTTTAGGTTTTACTGGACCATTGACCCTTGTTAGGGGAAATCTGAAGGACCATTTGAGCGAGTTGCCGGCATCCATAACAGCATGGTACGGCAAGGCCAAGAACGAAATAGAGGTGGACGTCAGTTACATAGAACACCCCACGGGAAAAACAGGGGTGGCAAGGGTTTCTCCCCTGGAACGGGAACGATTGAAAGGACTGATGATTTAGGCCACGAGATGGCAGGCAACAGAATGCCCGGGAGTTATTTCCTTAAAAGGGGGATACTCCCCCTCACAGATGCTCATCCTGTACCTGCATCTGGTGTGAAAGTAGCACCCTGAGGGTGGCGTTATGGGGTTAGGAGGGTCCCCTTCCAGGATGATCCTTTTCTTCTCTCGTCTGGGATCAGGGACAGGTACTGCTGACAATAATGCTTCTGTGTAAGGGTGCTTTGCGTCATTATAGAGCGTCCGGCTACTTGCCAGCTCAACAATCCTCCCCAAATACATTACCGCCACCCTGTCACTCACATATTCGACAACGCTCAAGTCATGGGCTATGAATAGGTAGGTCAGGCCAAAATCCTCTTGAAGACTGTTTAACAGGTTGATTATCTGGGCCTGGACAGAGACATCCAGGGCAGAGACCGGCTCATCGGCTATTATCAGCTTCGGATTCAGGCTCAGCGCCCTGGCTATCCCGATACGCTGCCTCTGTCCCCCGCTGAATTCATGCGGGTACCGATTCATATATTCCTGTCGTAACCCTACCACCCGCAAAAGCTCCTTGACTCTTTCCTTTCTCTCTTTTCTGTCCCCAATACCATGAATGATAAGGGGCTCTTCAACGATCTTTCGCACTGTCTTTCGAGGATTTAGAGAGGAGTAAGGGTCTTGAAAGATGATCTGCAACTCCCTTCGCAATTCCCTCATCCTCTCCTTACTACAGGCTGTTATATCTTCACCATCAAAGAATATCCTACCTTCAGTAGGTTCCTCCAATTTAAGGATCAACTTTCCCATGGTTGATTTTCCGCACCCACTCTCGCCCACCAACCCCAGGGTTTCTCCTCTTCTAATGGTAAGGTTAATGCCATCAACGGCCTTGATTGTAACCTCTTTTAATGAAAAGAAACCCGCTTTAACGGCGAAGTACTTCTTCAGATTCTCCAGGACTACAAGATCATCGCGCATGTATTAGATGCCAAACCTCCTCACTGAAAAGTAAGGATAACCTTCCCTACATTTTCGTTCTTTTCTACCCTGGAAGTTGCCTGATGCAATTGATCAAACGGAAAAACAGAATCGATGACGGCCTGCAACCTTCTTTCCTTGAAATGAGGAACGACCTGATGGGCGAAGGCCTGGGTTGCCAGGATCTTTTCTTCCAGGGGACGCGAACGTGAGACAGTGCCTATAATATGGATTCGATTGGAAAGGATGGTGGCAAAAGGGGAGCCAGTTTCGCCACCTTTAAGATCTTTTCCGAGCTACCCG
>JAUXHQ010000196.1 GCA_030621455.1 Deltaproteobacteria bacterium | reverse complement strand
CCTCTTATCTTATTGATATGCAATTTTTGTGCCATAAAAACCTGATACCTGACACAAAAATGCGACCTATGCAGTTGGTCAGGTTTACCGCTTGCCGACTACTTGTTTCGTTTGTTTGTTATGTACTACAATCTGGCATAAGGTTTAGCGCCCTTCGGGCGAGCTGTTAGCTGTTAAGCTGTTAAGTCTGCTCGACTTATTAGCTTATTAGCTTAATGGCTTACCAGCTTAATAGCTATGATCGGCTGGCACACATAGTCAGGAACTAATTGATATAATTGACTAAAAAATGGGATTTCCTATACATATATATTTACAGACTAAGGTTGAAGTGTGAAGAACGAGTACGACGTTATCATAATCGGTGGAGGTCCCGGAGGTCTAAAGTGCGCCGAGCAGTTAAAAGATTCTAATCTGTCAGTGCTATTGGTTGAAAGAAACAGGATTATCGGCCCTAAAGTATGCGCAGGGGGATTGACCAACCTCGTCGCAGCTTCTGATATCCCTGCAGAAAAGGCAAGAAGTTTTAAAAGGCAAACGGTGTTCTTGGGAGATAGACAGTATGAGATAGACCTGGTCAATCCTTTGAAGACCATAGGCCGGTCTGATCTGGGGCGATATCAATTGACCAAAATAGAAAATTCGGGCAATATTACCATCCTGAAGGAGACTTCCGTCAAGTATATTAAAGAAAACAAGATCATAACGGATAGGGATCGTTTCCATTTTAAATATTTGGTGGGTGCGGACGGTTCTTCTTCGGTTACCAGGAGACACCTTGCTTTAAAATCGAAGGCGTGTGTTGGACTGTATTACAATATACCGGATGTCACCGATGATCTTATCTGGCATGTTAATCCTCCATTATTGAAATCCGGCTACATATGGGTCTTCCCGCACAGGGATTATACGAATATAGGCATATATTTTGATCCTCAACATATTGACTCCAAAAACGCAAAACGGGCACTGCAAGACTATTTGGCGGACCAAGGTTATGGATATTCTGATGATAATCTTAGGGCCGCTCCCATAAATTACCTTTACAAAGGATGCGTCTTTGACAGCATATTTCTTGTGGGAGATGCGGCGGGCCTGGCATCAAAACCGACGGGTGAAGGTATTTCTTTTGCCTTAATTAGCGGTGCGGAAATCGGCAATAAGATACTCGACCCGACTTACAGTATGGTTGACCTTGACAGGGTTCTGGCAATAAAGTATAGACAGGAAAGAATGTTGAGGATATTTGAGGCGTTTCCCTGCATGCAGAGATGTTTTTTCAAGGGTTTCGTCAATTTGGTAAAGAGGGGTTGGTTTCAGAGATATTTGGGCAATTAGGGTCTGTAAAGGAATAACTGTTGCATATGGGCGCTCAGATTTAATTCAGATTTGTTCAATCCGAAAACGCAAAACTCTCAGAAGCTCATCTGTGGACAGGCACTATTTCGGCCTTGCCTGTAAAAAATTGCTTGCATGTCGGAGGAGTAGATCTTATGTTTATAACAGACTTCGCAGAAAAAGAGAAGGAGGTTTAATCATGCCGGGGCTTACCATATGGAAGGATCAGGAGATCATTAGATTGAAGCGGGATATGGACCGTCTTATTGCACGACTAAGGCACGACTTTGGTATTCCTCCCTCCCCTGGAACTGTCAAAGCTGTCCCGACTATACACCTGTCCGAGACAGAAGATGCTCTGATTGTAAGGGCTGAGATCACAGGTGTAAATCCGGAAGACATTGAGCTTTCCATTACTGAGGATCGACTGACCATAAAGGGGGAGAGGAAGCAAGAGTTTGTTGACAAGAGTGAGAACTATCATAGGATAGGAACTACATATGGATCTTTCTCCCGCACTGTCCGGCTTCCGTGTCGGGTTGTCATAGAGGATGTTAAGGCCACCTGTGAAAAAGGTGTATTAGATATCGTTATGCCTAAATATAAGCTCAGGAGAGCCCGCGTATTAAAGATCAAAGTGAACTGATTCACTCAAGCGACTGTAATCACAAGCAACGCGTTTGGTTGTCAGAAATCTTTCGATCTGTGCATGAAGTTCTCTATATGATTCAGCCTGGTTATACCTGAGATCACACACGAGAAGCAGTTGGTATTCCAGCTCGCTTGCTGATCCAACGGCGATGCTCATAAACTTGGCAATTACCTGACACCTAACCGCTAATGGCTCACTGCACAGGTCCAATGATTTGGAAAAATAAGGAGGTAGTAAATGCCCAGGAAAAAATCGGATAGAGAAGTGCCCTTTGATGAACTAAGATGGCGGCTTGATCCGGCCACGCTCTCGTTTGAAACCACTGAAGACATTGAGCCCTTGAAAGATATTATCGGCCAGAAAAGAGGAGTGGAAGCCTTTCGCTTTGCCATGGGAATGGACAAACCCGGCTACAATATCTTTGTAACCGGGATGGCAGGTACAGGAAGAATGTCTAGTGTTAAAAAGTTACTCGCAGAGATATCTGAGAAGAGAGGTGAAGCGCCGGATGAACCTTGCTATGTCAATAATTTCAGAAACCCGGAGGCACCTATCCTCCTGAGGCTCAAAGCGGGCAAGGGACGCGAGTTCAAGAAAGACGTTCATGATTTTGTTGAAACCCTGAGAAAAGAGGTGCCGCAACTCTTTGAAAGCCAGGATTATCTCAACCGAAAAAAGGAGATCATGGACGAATATGAGAAGGAGGGGAAAGTCTTCTTCAAAGACCTGGATAAGAAGGTGAGGGAGGATGGATTTTCAATCGTAGAGATGCAGGTGGGACAGATTAAGCGGCCAGAGGTCATGCCGTTGGTTGATGGAAATCCCGTGCACATTGAACAGGTCGAAGCTATGGTTGAAAAGGGAAGATTTCCAAAGGAAGAGTTTGAGGAGATGAAAGAAAAGCAAGCAAAACTGAGAGGTCAGATAGACCATATCTTTCTTGAACTCAGGGATTTACAGAAAGAGATACAGGAAAATGTGGAAAAAATGGACCGCTTGATGTTTATGGGAATGGCTACAGAACTGGCAGCGCCCATGAGGGATAAATACAAAAGCGAAGATATGGAAACCTACTTCAATGAGATGCTCGACGACATGGCGGAAAATCTGCAAATTTTTGCGCGCCAGACTCAGCAGACTGTTCTAGGGGTTCCGTTAGCGGTCCCTGAAGGAGACGCGCTCCAACCTTATCAAGTTAACCTTCTCGTGGACAACGGAGATCAACAGGGACCACCGGTTATTATAGAATCCTATCCGACTTACCGGAATCTCTTCGGGAGTATAGAAAGGGTTGTTGATCGAAGCGGGATATGGAGGACAGATTTTAGTAAGATCAAGGCAGGATCTTTTGTCAAAGCGAATGGCGGTTATCTGGTTCTGAACCTTCTCGATGCTATTGTGGAACCGGCGGTGTGGCAGGCTCTCAAGAGGTCCCTGAAAACAAAAAAAATGGAGATTCAGACGTACGACCCCTTTTACCTGTTCACCACCTCAGGTCTAAAACCAGAACCCATTGAGATGAATGTTAAAGTGATTATCATATCAGATGAGTACCTGTATCATCTACTTTTGGCCTTTGACGAGGACGTTAGAAAGATCTTTAAGGTGAGGGCGGACTTTGACGCTTCCATGGACAAAACCGAGGCGTCGATACGTCAATTTGCGGAGTTTGTCAGGATGAGAAAGGATAAGGACGGACTGAGGCCATTTGATAGAACCGGGGTGGCTGCACTCATAGAGCACTCAGTGCGCATGGCGGGGAGGCAGGAAAAGATCGCCACTACCTTTCCCGCCATAGCAGACCTCATCCAGGAGGCCGATTACTGGGCCGGCCAAGAAAATCAAACCGTGGTCCAGGAAGTACACGTGGATAAGGCCCTTGAAGCCAGGATATACAGATCGAGCATGATTGAAGAGCACATTCAGGAGATGATCGACCGGGGAACCTTGATGATAGATGTTGACGGGGAGGTTGTCGGCCAGGTTAACGGGCTTGCGGTTTATTCCATGGGCGACTATGCGTTTGGAAAGCCTTGCCGCATCACCGCGTCCACGTCCATGGGGCGTTCAGGGATCATCAATATTGAGAGAGAAGCCGACATGTCCGGCAGTACACACGACAAGGGGATTCTGATTTTAAGTGGATATTTGAGAAAAAAGTATGCTCAGGATAAACCTTTGACGATGAGCGCAAGCATAGCCTTTGAGCAGTCGTACAGCGGTATAGATGGGGACAGCGCTTCCTCCACCGAAGTCTATGCGTTGCTTTCCAGCCTTTCGGACGTTCCGCTCAAGCAGTCCATAGGGGTTACCGGTTCCGTAAACCAGAAGGGAGAAGTGCAGGCCATCGGAGGGGTCAACGAGAAGATCGAGGGATTCTATGCCTGTTGCAGCAAAACAGGGCTAACCGGTAATCAGGGAGTCATAATACCGCATAGTAATATCAAAGACCTTATGCTTCGCAAAGACGTGGTGGAAGCAGTAAAAGAAGGAAACTTTCACATATATGGGGTGAAAACCATTGATGAAGGGATTGAGATCCTGACCGGAAAAAAGGCCGGAGAAAAGCGATCGAACGGGGCCTATC
>JAUXHQ010000047.1 GCA_030621455.1 Deltaproteobacteria bacterium | reverse complement strand
TGATGGAAAGCGGCCGTAACACAGGTGTGTCATTAGTTGTTGTACCAGAGCGACCCGAAACACATGTAAGCGGTGCCACGAAATGGCTTACTAGTAATAGAGCTATGATTATTTTAAGTCTAAGACATAAAATGGATGATCACTTTTGGTTTAGTCTTTTCCATGAAGCCGGCCATATCTTGCTTCATGGAAAAAGTGAGGTTTTTATTGAAAATTACGAGGATGATAAGAGTGAAAAAGAAGTTGAAGCAGACGTTTTTGCCTCTAATTTTCTAATTCCAAAATCTAAATATAATAAGTTCATCTCACGCAATAAATTTTCAGAACAATCAATTTTAGCGTTTGCACAGGAATTAAACTTGTCTCCAGGCATTGTTGTCGGAAGGCTCCAACATGACGGTTTAATACCATATAGTTGCCTTAATAGACTCAAAAGGAAACTTAATTTCAGTGCCCAACATGACGGTTAAGCTGACAGCAAAAAGCGCGGTTGTTCCGGCAAGTGAGTTGCCCATTAGCCAAATCATGACTATTATGTTCACCGTTCCTACAGTTGCAGCTTACCTCAACGTTGTGTGTCCTCCTGCATAATAAAAAGTAATACAGATGAAATTCGTTAGAAAACAATCATGAATTTAGTAACATATGAAAACTTTGATATGGGGAATACCATAAAAAGAATAGTTATTGACGAATCGGTGTCGAATACGAAATGGAGACGTTTCGAAGACTTTGCGAAAAAGCAAGGGATTGGGACTTCAGAATATTTTTTTATTCGCCAGGAACATCCAGGAATGCCTGATGGACAAATTTTACATCATCTTCTGAGTAAAACCACAATTTTCGTAACTACGGATCGACCTTTTCATAATAAGGTTTTGTCCAAAGGGTTACAGAGTTATTACATTGACGATGAGAAGATTACAGGTAGGCCTCTGCGTGGCATTCGTTTCAAGCCCGATCGTTTCCTAATTAAAAAAGATTCTATCATTAAAAAGAATTACCACCAGCCACAAACTGCAATTCGTTCATTGTTGATGCCGGATTCCCCCTCTAAACTAAAAAAACTGAATACCAAGCGACGACGAATCCGCAACCATTTCGGCGGACTTGATAATTTAGACCAAATAGCAGTGACCGTTTCATATAAAATGGAGGGTAAAAAAAACTTGACCGGCATACGGATCAGAGTTTCATCAAATGTTGGCATCAAGGCTATTGATGCTAGTGAAAGCTATATTTCCGAGTTCGTTCCCCCGGAACATCAGAGCATAGTCTCTATTTGCCATGCACTGGTTTTAGTCATTCAGCTTACCTTACACTCTGTCAAAACTGTTGTTTATTATGATGCGGATAAGATTGACCATCCAGTATCCCAATCTATAATTGATCCAGGAGATATTTATCTGTGTTTTTTCAACATTCTATCTGAATGCTTTGAGCATTTGGAATTTGTGCCAACGTCAAAGGGAAAGTATATGGAAAAACTACGTAAGAAATTGGGTGTACTGGTCGGCAACAGAAAAACGAATGAAATCGTTATGGGGGATATTCTGGAAATGTTAAACAAGATAAAAGGTCAAAAGAGGGGGGTCAATTCATGGAAACCATCGACTGGTTCATCGTGAAATCAAAATCTGTGCGGAAAGCGGTACGCACTTAAGTTTTAGTACTCCCCCGAAAAAGCGAGTTCTTATCCTCTGGTTTAAGGGAGAAAAGGTAAACAATGAAAGATTCCGAATCAAGACGTTATTCTGAAAGTTACGAGGGGAAAAAATCGATTCAGTGGAATAGAATTCCGTACTACCAGGAGCCGGATTATTCGAGGCCGCTCCTGGAAATCCCAGGCAAAGCACGGGAGAAGATAAAGGGCAGGCTCCGCTTTCTTTACGGGGAAGCCGAGGCAGAAAAATATATGCCGGAGCTCGAAAGAATTCTCAGGGTACATTACGCCCATAAGCCCCAGGAAATGATCGACCGGGAAAAGGAGTTTGACCCTCAAAACCGTTTTACGGAACGGGATATGATTCTCATCACTTACGGTGATCTACTTCGCGGGGAAGGCCATTCTCCCTTGGCGTGTCTGGACGAATTTTTACAGCGTCCCGGTCTTAGGGATACCTTCAATACCCTGCACATCCTCCCTTTCTTCCCCTACTCTTCTGATAAGGGGTTTTCCGTCACAGACTTTCGAAGCGTTGATCCCAACTTAGGATCCTGGCAGGACATTGAGGGTATGGGAAAGCGTTACCAGCTCATGTTTGACGGGGTTCTCAACCACATCTCCGCCAAGAGTTCCGCATTTCAGGAATTTCTGAACGGCAATCCGAATTATAAAGACATTGCCATTACATACAAATCCCGTGACGCGCTGACACCGGAGCAGCGAAAGATCATCGTCCGCCCTCGAACCTCTGACCTCCTGACAAAATTCTGTACAATTGAGGGGAATAGATACGTGTGGACCACCTTCTCAGCAGATCAGATAGACCTTAACTACAAAAACCCGGATGTGCTCATGTTTATCATTGAAACCATGCTGCTGTATGTGCGCCGGGGGGCTGATATCCTTCGCCTGGACGCCGTGACCTATCTGTGGGCGGAACTTGGAACGTCCTCAGTGCATCTGGAGCAGACGCACGAAATTATCAAACTCCTGCGTGATGTTTTCAATGAAGTGGCGCCCTGGGCCGCTGTACTCACAGAAACCAATGTGCCCCATGAAGAAAACGTCTCCTACTTTGGAAATGGCCATGATGAGGCACAGATGGTATATAACTTTGCCCTGCCTCCACTTGTCCTGCACACCTTTTACAGGGAAGATGCGACCGCTCTGACCCGGTGGTCAAAGGATTTGAAATACAGCTCCAATTCCACGACTTTCCTTAACATTCTTGACACCCACGACGGCATAGGACTCATGGGGGTGAAAGACATCCTGCCCAGGGAAGATATCGACTTCATCATTCAAACTGCAAGGGAACACGGGGCCTTTGTCTCTTACAAGACAGGGAAGGATGGTAAGGACGAACCTTACGAAGTCAACAGCACCTGGTTTAGCGCCATCAACCATGATAGCAGCGATGAGGACATTGCCTTTCAGGTAAAACGCTTTGTTGCATCAAGGAGCATTGCCCTTGTTCTTAGGGGTGTTCCAGCAATCTATTTTCACGGGTGGATCGGAACCCGCAACGACATAGACGCGGTCTTGAGAACAAAGTCAAAGCGGGATATCAACCGCAAGTTGGTCAAAGAGCAGTCACTCCTTGAAAAATTGGAAAACCGTAATTCCAAGCTTTCACATATCGCTCGCCAGCTTAGCTGGATAGGGGATATCCGGGTGCGGCAGTGCGCTTTCCATCCTAACGGAGATCAACGTGTCCTGATGATTTCTCCTGATATTTTTGCGGTTCTGCGAATTTCTCCTGACGGAGATCAGCATATTTTGGCCCTGACTAATGTGACAGGCAGGGTTTGCCAAATGGGGATACCCCTCTCTGAACTCCGTGTTGAGAAAGACCACTGGTACGATCTTGTGGGCAAGAGGGGTTGGATAGCCAGAGACGAAAAACTGGAGGTTACGCTGCAACCTTACGATGTCTGCTGGCTCATACCTTTTAACGAACTGGAGCGGATCATCGAGTCATAGGGATGAAGGAATTTATTTGGCTGTATAATCAGGCAACGGATGTGAGCCCCCGGCAACCGTGAAAACGCGTGTCGTGCGACGGACAGACTCTGTGATCGCTTACTGTTTGGTTACTTGGCAGCCAACTCCTCATACATATCGATATTCGGTTCCGCAGCGAGGAGGGAACCGATCTTCCCGAAAAGCTCTTGAATATGCGGTGTGGAACCGTGGTAGTCAAATGCAGCTTGGTCCTTGTACTTTTCATAGAAGAGAAATTTACAGGGGTCACCTTGGGCACGATGCAGGATATAAGCGATGGTCCCTTCTTCATCCCGGACCTTGGGGATCATGGCCCTGAGGGCCTCTTCCATCTCTGTTTCTTTTCCGGTTTGTGCTTTTAGAACGGCGACTACAACTATCATATCCTTCCTCCTTTTACAGGTTCTTTGGAAATTTATTAGCGCCCATCTTATCAAAGGCGCATTTGTGGAATCAAATCCTGAGTTTCCGGATTTCTAATTGCCACAAAATATTGCGAAATGTCCTTGACCTCCTTTTTGTATGTAATATCGTGGCCGTTGTCAAGGAAAAGTGTCAGTAAAAGTTTATTTTGGAGTTCTTCTTTCCTTTGTAAATAAATAACATAAGCTAATACTTGTTGTTCGCTGGATGATGTGTTATTAAAGTGGTCGTGTGAAACCAGAAACCAATAAACCAACAACGAAGAACCCGCATTATTGACTGTCACCGGGTTTTGATTGTCCTAAAAACTTGAAAAAAACCAGTTAATCAGGTATTCTGAATATAAATAATAGACCGTTGAGGAATGTTCATGCTTGATAACAAGATAAGATCTCTGGTCGTAGCCCTCATTATCACAGGTATTTTATTGTCCCCGGTTCTATGCCATGTGGGATATGGTGAAAAGGGCCGCAACGTGCCAGGGGACAAGATGGTCACCATGAACTTTGATGATGTGGATATAAAGGTTATGGTGAAGTTCATCAGCGAGCTTACCGGTAAGAACTTTGTTATAGACGATAAGGTGAAAGGTAAGGTCACCATCATATCTCCGACAAAGATTACGGTTAACGAGGCGTTCAGGGTCTTTGAATCCGTGCTGGAGGTGAAGGGTTATACAACGGTTCCGGCGGGGAAAATTATAAAGATTGTGCCTTCAAGGACTGCAAGACACAGGGATGTGGAGACCCGGACCGGTAGGGAGCTGACCACCGTTGAAGGAGAAGATAAGATTATTACCCAGTTGGTCCCGCTGGAATACGCTGATGCCGCTGACATAAAAAAGCTCTTTGCCCCTCTGGTTTCAAAGGACAGCAATATAGCGGCATATCGCGCTACCAACACCCTCATCCTTACTGACATGTCTTCGAACATCCGCCGTCTTATAAAGATAATTAAGGACATCGACATTGCCGGCTCGGCGGAGAAGACAACGGTTATCCCTCTCGAATATGCATCTGCGCAAACCTTATCCGGCGAATTGCTGTCATTGTTTGATTCAAAGGGAAAACGCCGCGTGACGCCTGGAAAATCCTCAAAAGGGTTGTCTGTTGCCATGGCTGTCCCCATAAAGATAATACCTGACGAGCGGACTAATTCTCTTATTATGCGGGCAAGCCTTCAGGATACGAACAGGATAAAGGGGCTGATAGAGAAGTTGGACAAGGCAACACCGAGAGGCAAGGACAGGATACACGTCTATTATCTGGAGAATGCTACTTCAGAGGATCTGGCTGGCGTTTTGTCTAAGATGCCGTCAAAGGGAAAAGGAGGAAAGGGAAAGGCCCCGATACTCGGAGAAGATGTCTCAATCACCGCTGATAAGTCTACGAATTCACTGATAATTACCGCATCTCCCCAGGATTATTCAGTATTGAAAGAGGTAATAAAGAAACTCGACATTCCCCGCGTCCAGGTCCTGGTCGAGGCCCTTATCGCGGAGGTCGCTCTCGACAAGGCAAAGCAGTTCGGCATTGAGTGGCGGAGCGTTGAGGAACCGGAGACAGGGGAGTATACATGGCTCGGGGGCACAAACCTTCCCACCGGCACGGAAGGCACCGGGGCTATCGACCAGTTGAGAGCCAATCCGCTTGCAAGTCCCACAGGGTTGTTTATGGGCGTCGTAAAAGGGGTTATAGAATATAATGGAACGGAGTTTTTGAACCTCGGCGCGCTGATTCAAGCCTCTCAGTCCGACTCTGATATAAACATCCTCTCAACACCCCATATACTCACCATGGATAATGAGGAGGCCGAGATAATCATAGGAGAGGAACGTCCCTTTCTCAAGACTTCACAGGTCACGGATGTGGGCACCACTACCAAGACCTTTGAATACAAGGACCTTGGGATTACTCTCCGCATAACCCCCCAGATAAGTCGGGGGGCAATGGTCAAGTTGAAGATATATCTGGAGATCAACACTTTTGTTGAACAGATAGAAGTAGGCGCTATTACGACACGGAAGAGACAGGCAACGACTACCGTGGTTGTGGGAGACGGGGACATGGTGGTGATAGGGGGTATGATAAGAGATGATGTGAGGAAAGGGATCTCCTCGGTTCCCTGCCTCGGTAATATCCCTATACTCGGATGGTTCTTTAGGGCATTGTATCAAGGAAACACAAAGGTCAACCTCATGCTCTTTATCACTCCCCACACCATCAGAACCCCTGAAGACCTGATTAAAATCACATCGGAGAAGAAGGCGGAAAGCGAGAAGGCAAAGGAAGAGTACGAAAGGTTGAAAGAGAACGAGGTTAAGGACAACTTCAAACTGTTGATCGAGTGAGACAAGGTGAGATATGCCTAGAAGACTCATTGGGGAGATCCTTGTTGAGAAACAGCGTATATCGGAAGAATCGCTCCGGAAGGCATTGTTACTCCAGAAAGAAGCGAAGAAGAGGATCGGTGCGATCTTGATGGAGGAGGGCCTTGTTGCGGAGGAGGACATCCTTGAAGCCTTGAGCCTTCAGTTCGGCATCCCTTATTCTCCTACGCTCGATGGAAATGGTATTGATACTGAAATAATCTCGAGGATCCCCATCAACTTTGCCAAGGAGAATAGGCTGGTCCCTGTCGGTGAAAAGAACGGCAGGTTGATCGTTGGGACCGCAGACCCCCTTAATATCCAACCCATCGATGATTTGAGAGTTCTCCTCGGTTGCGAGATTGAACCGCTTATCAGTAGCGAACGGGAGATTTTGCGGGCAATAAACAGGTTCTACGAACTGGCCGCGAATTCGCCGGAAGAGATCATCCAGGATTTGGATGAGGAGGATAGCAGTAAGATCCTCAGCGAACTCGAAGAGACCGAAGACCTTCTCGATGCAACAAGCGAAGCGCCGGTTATAAAGCTGGTAAATTTGATCCTGTCTCAGGCGGTCAATTCCCGTGCAAGTGACATCCATATTGAGCCATATCAGAAAGAGATCAGGATAAGGTATCGAATCGACGGTGTATTATATACCATATTGAATCCGCCCAAGAGATATCAGTTGGCAATTATCTCTCGGATTAAGATCATGGCAAAGCTGAACATTGCCGAAAAGAGGCTGCCCCAGGACGGGCGGATCAGGATAAAGATCGCAGATAAGGATATAGACATCAGGGTCTCCGTGATCCCTACCTCCTTTGGTGAACGGGTCGTTCTCAGGCTGCTCGACAAGAGTAACCTCCTCCTTGACCTGGAAAATATCGGTCTTCCACCGGACAGGAGGGTGATGGTAAACCAGTTGATTCATGTGGCTCACGGGATAGTGTTGGTCACAGGACCCACCGGGAGCGGAAAGACCACAACCCTCTATGCTGCGTTGAGCGAGATCAATTCCCCTGACAAAAACATCATCACCATTGAGGACCCCATTGAATACCAATTAGACGGAATAGGCCAGATCCAGGTGAATGCAAAGATCGACCTGACGTTTGCAGCAGGGCTCCGTTCCATTGTAAGACAGGATCCGGATGTAATACTGGTGGGAGAAATAAGAGATTCGGAAACGGCCGAGATCGCCATTCACGCAGCTCTGACTGGGCACCTTGTATTCAGCACCCTACATACGAATGATTCGGCCGGGGCAATTACGCGATTGATCGATATGGCTATAGAGCCTTTTCTCATTTCCTCTTCATTGAATGCGGTCATTGCCCAGAGGCTCGTAAGGGTGATATGCGAGAGATGTAAAGAACCCTATACCCCTGATGCGGAATCCCTGAGAGAGATTAGCCTGGTCCCGGAAGATTTGGATAATAATACTCTGTACCGGGGGAAGGGGTGTCCGGAATGTGTGAATACAGGGTATGTGGGAAGGGTGGGAATCTATGAGATATTGATAGTGGATGATTCGATTAAATCGCTCATATTGCAGACTTCGGAGGCGAACATAATCAGAAACAAAGGGATTGAGAACGGCATGTCGACCCTGAGGAAGGATGGGGCTTCAAAGGTCTTGGAGGGGATCACCACCATTGAAGAGGTTTTGAGGGTTACCCAGGAGTAAGATGCCTGTCTTTGAATACAAAGCCTTGAACGGCAAGGGCAAGAAGGTTAAGGGGATTATAGATGCCGACAGCCTTAGGGCCGCCCGGTTGAAATTGAGGGGCAATGGGATTTTTCCTACGGAGATATGGGAAGACATCCGGTCGGAAACCCCGGTTTCCTCCCGAGATCTGAAGGTTTCGAAGATACTCGGAAGGATAAGGGCACAAGACATAGTCGTAATGACCCGTCAGCTTTCCACGCTTTTAGGTGCAGGCCTGCCCTTGATGGCCTCCCTCACAGCCCTTATAGACCAGGTTGACAATGCGTCTCTCAAGAAGGTAATCACGCAGGTCAGGGAGGAAGTCACCAAGGGGAATACCCTTGCCGATGCCATGTCCCACTACCCACGGGTCTTCCCTAACCTTTATGTCAATATGGTGCGTGCAGGGGAGGAGAGCGGCACCCTTGAGGCCATCCTTTCTCGTCTGGCGGATTTCTCTGAAAATCAGATGCGGTTGCGCAACAAAGTCTTGGCCGCTCTCGTGTATCCGATATTGATGATCTTTGTCGGGGCCGCTGTTGTGGCCTTTCTCCTTACCTTCGTGATCCCTACCATCACGGAGATATTCAGTGAGATGGAGCAAACCCTTCCTATTCCCACAATCCTGTTGATATCTGTGAGCAACTTCATGAGGGGATTCTGGTGGATTATACTCCTCATCTTGGTTGCCGTGCTCGTGGGAGCAAATGGTTACATACGAAGGACCGAACCCGGGAGACTTCTATACGATAGGTTGAGATTAAATGTTCCCCTCTTTGGGAACATCGTAAAAAAGACAGCGTTGTCAAGGTTCTCGAGGACACTGGGCATGTTGCTGAAGAGCGGCATCCCCCTATTGCTCGCCATGGATATTGTAAAGAGCGTGGTGAATAACCGAGTGCTCTCCCAGGCCATTGAATCTGCGCGGGAATACGTCCGGGAAGGAGAGGATATTGCCGCGCCTCTGGGGCGAAGCAAGGTCTTTCCCCCCCTTGTGATCCATATGATCTCTGCAGGGGAGAAGAGCGGGGAGCTGGAAGATATGCTCTTGAAAGTTGCGGATTCTTACGACAACGAGATAGAGACAACAGTATCTGCCTTGACGTCAATACTGGAACCTGTCTTGATCCTTGTCATGGGCGTGGTCGTTGGATTTATTGTCCTGGCCACACTGCTGCCCATATTAGAGATGAACCAGATCATCAGGTAAGGGTCTGTCATGGAATAAGTGTTGCATATGGGCGCTCAGATTTAGGTCAGATTTGTACGATCCGAAAATGCAAAACCGGAGGAATAGTTGAACCTATTTCGAGGATTTTGTGTTTG
>JAUXHQ010000039.1 GCA_030621455.1 Deltaproteobacteria bacterium | reverse complement strand
AACCACAGGAATAGTTGAACCTATTTCGAGGATTTTGTGTTTGAGGATCGGGCAAAGATGGCCTGAAGGTGAGATGCATAGATGGGGAAGTTATTTCGGCCCCGTCCCTTAGGACTCGGATGCCAAGAAACAGATTCTTGAGTCGTGAAAATTGCCCCTCATATGGACTTATATTTTGATCCTGTTTTTGTTCCGACTATTCGGTATCAGGTGCAAAACACACAAGGCCTGAACACTGAAACCTGGAGTGATACGTTTCTAAGGCAATAATCTAAATACTTGATACGCAATTATCGTGCCGTAAATATCTTACTCGCCCCAGACCCGAACGGTCTGTTTCTGCCAGATACCTCCAAGAATACTGAAGGTATTCATGTCTGCGTAGTAAGAACGACGCAAGCCAAACTGTTTAGCCGCATCACCTATTGCCCTGCTGTTCCACTGAGCGTTAATACCAATGCCGGTTACAGGTTCCTTCATTCCTCGGGTATCAATAGTGACGAGCCTTGTTCCCCGGGGGGTTTTATCCATGTTTGTAACCAGGGGAACTGTCACATTCGTATAGATCAACCCCCGTGAGCACCCGGCGCATGTCAGACCAATGAAAAAAATTAACGGAATCCATAGGATCGTATAGAAGCCATGCATCGGATTCTAATCACCATATGCAATAGTTGTTTGTCGGGAATACAAACCGAACAAAAAGCTGAAGTGTTCGGTATCCAAATGGTTGATCGTACGGATATTGCCGTTCTCCGCAGCGGCTGCAACACCAGCATCACCCCAAGCAACTAACCAAAGGACAGAGTACACGCTTGACAGTCCAACTCTCTTGCCGAGTTGGGTTTGAGATACATCCGTATCAAGGGGCAGTTTCACCTTTGCATAAATGCACCCTGACACCAAAGTCGAACAGAAAATAACCATACATAAAACATGACATAAATATCTCTTCTTCATTAACAGGTTATCCCCCCTATCCTATTCAGGGATATCTACCTCCAGACATTAACCTCTTTCAGCTTTTTCTCTTAATTCGTTCAATTTGTTCAGTGCATCTAAAGGTGTCATAGTAGATATGTCAAGCATCCTCAACTCTTCTCGCAAGTGATCTCTGTCCTGGTCGAATAGGCTCAATTGATGACCCTTCTTCCGATCTCTTCGACGTTTTGAAGGGGTAACTCCAGCTATCCCACCCTCGTTTAGCCCCCCGTTTTCCAGATTCGCCAGGATTTCCTTAGCGCGATCAATAACCTCATTGGGGAGTCCCGCCAGTCTGGCAACCTGAATGCCATAACTCCTACTGGTTCCCCCTTCTATAAGCTTTCTCAAGAATATGATCCGATCGTTCCATTCCTTAACGGCAATATTATAGTTTTCAACCCGGTTCTTTGTCCCAGCCAATGCTGTCAGTTCGTGGTAATGCGTGGCGAAAAGAGTTTTTGCCCCAAGCTCCGGCTGGTCATGTATGTACTCAGCTACGGCCCATGCAATACTCACTCCATCAAAAGTACTCGTGCCTCTTCCAATCTCATCCAGAATTATCAAACTTCTGTTTGTAGCATCCCGCAGTATGCTTGCAGTCTCTTTCATCTCCACCATAAATGTGCTTTCACCCTTTGCCAGGTTATCCAGGGCACCCGCACGGGTAAATATCCTGTCAACAAGACCGATTGTGGCCTCTTTTGCCGGGACGAAACTCCCCATTTGTGCCATCAGTACAATAAGCGCCACCTGCCTCATTATTGTAGATTTCCCGGCCATATTAGGACCGGTGATTATTATTAGTTGATTCTCTTCACAGTCAAGCTTCATGTCATTAGGGACAAACCTCTCCCCTAAGTTCATCCGTTCGATTACCGGATGCCTGCCGTCGGTGATAAGAATCCGGCCTCCCTCATTGATGTCGGGTTTAACATAATTGTATCTGTCTGCCACCTCAGCCATGGAAAGCAGTACATCGAGTTCTGCAATCAATGAAGCCGTAGACTGGACACGCTCGGTCTCCACCGATATTTGTCTCCTAATCCGGTCGAACAACTGTAATTCCAGCCCAATTTTCTTATCCTCTGCTTCGAGGACAGTGGACTCATATTCCTTCAATTCCTGGGTAATGTATCTTTCAGCATTCACCAGGGTCTGTTTCCTCACGTAGTCTTCAGGTACCAGGTTCAAATTTGTCTTAGTGATTTCGATGTAATATCCGAAGACCTTGTTGAAGCGAACCTTCAGAGAATTGATCCCGGATCTCTTTCTCTCCTTGGCCTCCAAACCGGCAATCCAACCCTTTCCTTCCCTGGAGATCTTCCTCACCCCATCAAGGGTCTCGTCATATCCCTCCTTGATTAATCCTCCTTCCCTGATAGTAAACGGCGGGTCTTCTGTTATGGAATCGTCTATAAGAGTGTAGATGTCCGTCAACTCGTCCAACTCAGAAAAGTTTTTTCCAGCAAGGGTTGACCTCAATTTCCCAAGTTGCTCTTTAATCCTTGGGAGCTTACCGGTAGATATCTTTAGTCGAATCAAATCTCTGGCGTTAACACGAGCCAAAGAGATTTTGCTGATAATCCTTTCTAGGTCATGTACCTCCTTCAGGAGGTCCCTCAGGTCTCTTCGTTCTATAGCCTTCTCTTTTAGTTCTGAAACTGCATCGAGTCTTTCTCTTATTTTTCCGTAGTTTAGAAGTGGATAGTTCAACCAGTTTCTTATCTTTCGTCCCCCCATGGCCGTTACTGTTTGGTCGAGTATGCCGATCAGGGAACCGCTCGTGGATCTGTCCCGCATAGTATGAAAAATCTCAAGGTTTCTCTGGGTTGGTTCATCCAAAATCATATAGTCATGAACCTGATAAAGGATCAAGCGGTTGATGTGATTGAGGTCCGTTTTTTGGGTAGCCCTGATGTAATGTACTATGCCACCCGCAGCCTTAACAGCCTCTCTTATGCCATCCAAGTCGAGACCTTCAAGAGAACTTTTCCCTACCTGTTCAGATAGCAACTTAAAGGATTTTCTAAAATCGAATATCTTATCATCAAGGTAAGTCAATGCATATTTCTTCGTTGATTCAAGAAGTATCCGGAGAGAGTCTTGTCCATCGAAAGACCTCGGGGCAAGAACCTCCCTCGGACCGATCCTTATGACCTCTTCCATCAATGCGCGGCGGTCACGCAACTCACTGGCCTTAAACTCTCCTGTGGACAAGTCCAGGGAAGCAATACCCCAACTTTTCTTGTTGGCAGAGACACTCACCAGGAAATTGTTCTCAGTGGCTTCCAGGGTATCTGTATCGACTACCAATCCAGGGGTAACAACCCTGGTGACTTCCCTCTTGACGATACCTTTTGCCTTCTTGGGGTCTTCCACCTGTTCACAGACAGCCACCTTATAGCCTTGTCCAACCAATTTTGATATGTACGGCGAGACCGCATGATGGGGAACACCACATAGAGGGACACTATTCTCTTTGTTTTTGTCCCGTGAGGTAAGGGTGATACCCAAAACCCCTGATGCGATCTCCGCATCTTCAAAGAACATCTCATAGAAATCACCCATTCGGAAAAAGAGGATGGCATCTCGGTGTGCCTCCTTAATTTCCAAATACTGTTTCAACATTGGTGTAAGGTTCGACATGGTATGATTATGTTATTGAGGCGTTAGATTCCGATTCCTTCGGAATGATTGTGTCCCATTTCAGGCACTGGGGACATTTCCATTGGACATTCTCTGATTCAAAACCGCAATTCTGGCATCTAAATCGTTTATCCGGCATATCCAGTCTCTTCAGGAGGTCTTCATATTCAAGGGCCAGCTCATTATCCCTCCCATGTTCGATGAGAATCTTTCCAAGCTTTTTCCTTGCCTCCATTGATCCGGGATTAATTCTTAATACAGAACGAAGTTCCTTAATTGCCGCTTCAATCTTTCCGCCCTTGGCCAGACATTCAGCCAGGGCAAGATGTATGTAGGAATTGTCTCTACTTTCCGTAGAGCTTTTTCTCAGGAAGTGCTCAAAGTCGTCCGGCTTGTTTTTCTCGGAGTAAGCTCTCTCAAGTCTGTCATATACAAGGTGTGTTAAAGGCGGGTTGATCTTCATAACCCTCTTCCAGATGGAAATGGCCTTCGCATAGTTCTTTTGAGAAAGGTACAGATCTCCCAAATGGAGGAGAACATCTATGCAATTGGGGTCCAACGAGATGGCCTTTTTGAACAACCTCTTTGCCGAGTTTGGGTCATTGCCGGCAAAAAAGGATTTCCCAAGCTCTGTTCGGAGGTGGGCAAGGATATTGTTGTCCTGTGTCTTTCGCAGTCTTGATATCCTCTCTTGAACTATGTAGGCCTTTTCCCAGTCCACAACCTCTTCGTAAAGCTCTTCAAGTTGAATATGAGCATCCAACCTGGTGGGGTCATGGTCAATAACATCTTCCAAAGAGGAGATGGCCCGCTTGATGAAGCCGGCCTTTTTGAAGTCCATACCTAGATCGTACATTGCCTGGATCCTGGTCTCTCTGTCAATCGTAGGACGAAGAATTATACTCTCATGTATGCGAATGGCGCGTCCGACTTCACCCTTACTTCTGAATAAGTTTCCCAATGCAATGTATGTCTCGACAGTATCCGAGTTTATCTGAACGGCCTTTATAAACTCCTCTATGGCATGATCGTGGTCGTTTGAAAGGAGATAATTTACACCCTTCAGAAACGCTGTATTCTCTTCTCCCTTTTTGACCTTCGACGCAACAACCCCAGCCCTCGAGAAAAGCCATGCACCGATGGCTAGGCCGACAAAAAGACCGATCAGAACCAAAATGACTGAGAAAAAATAGGGGTTCGAGACAGACGGTTCCATGGTCATCTCCTCTATTCCTTCCCCTCTTCATCTTGCTTTTCTGATTCCGTGATTGGGAGGTTCCTTAAGGAATTCAATTCTTCTTCTAGTGCATGAATAGTCTTTTTGTAAGCTCTAATCTCATACTTGAGTCGAAATCCGGTAAAAACACCAGCAGCGCCTGCTATGAGAAGACCAACAAGAATAGAGAAAAAGATCAGCAGGTATAGAGGCATCTCCCGGATCAGGGGTCCGTCAAGAAAGTAGTATTGGAGGGAGACAGGCGCCTGGTTTTTCAGGGCGAATGTGATAACCAAAATAAAAAGAATTACTATAGAGGCCGTTTTCATGAATTTCATCGGGATTCTCCTTATGTGCTTTTTCCACGAAAAGCGATGCTGGTCCGTTATACAGTTCAACGATTCAGTCGCCAGGCGACAAATTTTTGGGCTGATGAAAATTGCCCATCACAATGCTTTTTGGTTTCAGGTTTCAGGTGTCAGGAAAGCGGAACACAAGGCCTGAACACTGACACCTGAAACCTGGAGCGATACAAGTAAAGTGTAAACTACTTTTTGGTATATATGAAGGATGCCGAATTACAGTTTGATAATCGTGCCCTTTATAGTATCGTTCAACTCCAAAATCCCAACTGAACCACCCTTTCCATACCATCTGTCTACGAGAGCTCCCGGGTTGAAGAGCAAGACCCCATCAACTAAGTGATTTGCCGGGGAATGGGTATGACCGTATACGACACAATCCACATCTTCAAATTCCCCCACAAGCTTATCTTCTATACAAGTACCCGCACCCGCTCCGTGTATCAATCCCAACCTGAATTTGCCCGCTTCTATAACTTGCTTATAGGGCAAGATATCTTTGATTGCAGCTGAATCCATATTTCCACTTACAGCCCTTAAGTCCCTGCCTGAAAATGCCTTAAGAACCTCTTCCCCCACTATGTCGCCTGCGTGAAATATCATATCCATGTCTTGAAAATGCCCCTCAATAACCTCTATCAACTTATCTGATGGGACAGTCAAATGCGTATCAGACATGACCCCTATCTTCATCGTTCATCCCTCTTTAGCTCTACTAGTTCCACCTGTCCCCAAACAGCCATCCTTCCACCCAATATGATCAGTACACCTATGACCCCATCAATTCCATGGGCAAAGTCCAACCCCCTATCAAAATCCTCCTGATCCTGTATTAGGTTACCAATAGATGTAGCGGCAGCATCCGCCACAGGGGTTGATCTTGACAGGACAGTAACGGCATCCGCCTTGCCAAAACTCGTAGAATGTCCTACAGTGCCTGAAGAGGTGCAAATCCCCAGGGGGGTATCGCCCGGTTTGATTTTAATCCCCAATCTATTGCTTAGAGGAGAAATCCCTGCATAGACCCCCACTCTCGTCTCCGAGGTGGTTTTGAGAAAGATATCCCCGCCATTCTCCACAATGATTTCATCCGATAGCCTCAGTAACTCCCTGCCAACAAATTCGGAGATGACCCCGGCCACCGCTGCCATTGGTCCAACCCCTGCCATTCTGGAAGCCTCTATCATGGCTCTTATGATCTCCGGAGCGAAGGGATCCAACGGTATGGGAACCAAAGTCTTGTGGAATTCCGGGGATCTCTTGATATATTCCTCAATCTGTTTTCTATACTGCAGTACAGCCTGTCTGGTCTCGCATCTCAGATCCTTATGAGCCCTGACATACAGATCGGTCTCCTTAACGGAGACCTGAAAGGGTATCGCATTGCTGTTGTGGAGTAAATTCCTATAGGTTCTTTCTTCGTACATGGATAGAAGACTCGCAACTGATCTCGGGACGAACTTTTGAAGCATTCACTAGGTCAGGCAGGCAAAGAGGTTAACCCTGAAACGTAGTCGCCGGATACCCCAAAAGCGCATCCACTTCATTAATCAACAAATCCGATGGGGTTAGCCTCAGATCGTCACCGAGAGAGATGATCGTCTCGCTTCGGTTGGGTATAAGAAGGTGAAGAAAGACCCCGGACTTCCCCGGATGATTCAGGATGATCTCCCTCAGCCTTTCCAGTTGCTTTTTGGTTACAGAAGGGGTCTTCACGGTGAAGTGGATATCAATGCCTATTCGTCCTTTTGCTTCACAAAGAGGCATTACCCCCTTAGCCAATATCTTGGGCTTCTCTTCTTCTATGGTCAATGTCCCTGTCACCAGAATCGGTTCATCCCCTTTCAGAACGGAAGAACTCTCTTTATATACCTCAGGGAATACGACTATCTCAATGGAGCCCTTTAAGTCCTCCAGCGTAATGCGGGCCATACGATCCCCTTTGCGAGTATTGATCTCCTTAATGGCGCTGACCACACCACCAATCCTCACCTCGCCGTTACCATCAAACCCAGCCACATTCTCGGTATCTGTGTTTGCATATCTCTCTAGGTCCTGTTTATAGCGGGTTAAGGGATGGCCGGTAATGTAGAACCCCAAAATCTCCTTTTCAGAGGCTAAGATTTCATTTTCAGGCCATTCGTCAATGTCCGGATACTTCGGACCCGGTTTGACCTTACATTTGTCCCTGAAGACATCGAACATATTCATTTGACCACTGGCCCTGTCCCTTTGAATCGTCTGCGCTACCTCCATGGCCTCATCCAATGCAGCCATCAACCTCGAACGATAAACACCTGTATAATCAAAGGCGCCGCACTTTATCAGGCTCTCTATCACCCTCCTGTTTACCTTCCTTAGGTCAACCCTCTCACAGAAATCGAAGATCGAATCAAATCTACCCTCCGTTTCCCTGGAAGATATGATCGACTCGATAGCCTGAGTTCCAACATTCTTCACCCCTGCCAGTCCAAAACGAATCTTATCATCCGATACAGTAAAATTATTAAAACCCTCGTTAATATCAGGGGGTAAGACAGCGATCCCCTTATCGTTGCACTCGCTGATATATCTAATTACCTTATCGGTATTCTCCTTTTCACTCGTAAGGAGAGCGGCCATGAATTCGATACGGTGATGAGCCTTGAGGTATGCCGTACGGTAAGCTATAATCGCATATGCGGCACTGTGCGACTTATTGAACCCATATTCGGCAAACATGGCCATCAACTCGAAGATCTTCTCTGCTTTCCCCTTTTCTATCTTATTTTTCTTAGCGCCGGCCAGGAATTTCTCCTTTTGTTGAGCCATCTCGAGGGGCTTTTTCTTGCCCATGGCCCTACGGAGTAAATCGGCATCACCCAGGGAAAAGTCCGCCAGCGTGCTTGCTATCTTCATTACCTGTTCCTGGTAAACGATCACGCCGTAGGTCTCCTTAAGGATGTCCCCCAGTTGGGGTATTTCGTATTCCACAGGGACAAGACCGTGTTTTCTTTTTATGAAATCATCCACCATCCCGCTCCCCAGAGGACCGGGACGATAAAGGGCGACAAGTGCGATGAGATCATCTATATTCTCCGGCCTGAGTTTAACCAGGAGGTCCATCATACCGGACCCCTCCAATTGGAAGATACCGGAAGTATCCCCGGATCCCAGGAGTTCATAGGTCAATTTATCATCGAGACTTATCTGACTGAGGTCAAGTCCCTCGCTTCGGTTATGATCTTCCTCTCCTTCCCCCTTGGCTATCAGATTTAGTGCATTTTCGATTAGAGTCAGGGTTTTTAAGCCCAGAAAATCAAACTTAATCAAGCCTATCTTTTCTACCTCTTTCATGGCAAACTGGGTAACAACCTCACCGTTCTGCCCTCTGTAAAGGGGTAGATATTCCACGAGGGGCCGGTTGGAGATTACAATCCCGGCCGCATGGGTTGATGCATGTCTTGGGAGACCTTCCAAGCACTTGCCGAGGGAGATTAGATTATTCACACTCTCATCATTTTCCTCAAGTTCCTTCAGCCTGGGTTCTTGTTTTAAAGCGTTTTCCAGGGAGATGTTCGGCGTATTAGGAATCAATTTAGCTATCTTATCCACCTCTTTGTATGGCATATCCAAGGCTCTCCCGACATCCCTTATTACACCCTTGGCCTGCATCTTCCCGAATGTTATGATCTGAGCCACGTTCTCTTTGCCGTACTTATTGGTGACATATCGTATTATTTCGTCTCTGCCGTCAACACAGAAGTCTATGTCTATATCAGGCATGCTGATCCGACCCGGGTTGAGGAACCTCTCAAAGAGCAGATCATAGGCGAGGGGGTCAATATCCGTAATCTTCAGGGAATAGGCAACCAAGCTACCCGCAGCGGAGCCACGGCCCGGCCCTACAGGAATATTTCTACTCTTGGCATAATTCACAAAGTCTGAGACGATCAAAAAGTAGCCGGAAAACCCCATGGATTTGATAATACGCAACTCCTCTTCCAGCCTCTTTATGTACCTCTCGGAGGTCGATGATACATCCCCTGCCCTGCCCTCGATCCGGTCTAACCTCTTTCGTAGCCCTTCTCTGGCCATCTTTTCAAGACAAGTGTCGAGGGTCTCTCCCTGAGGAACCTCAAAATCAGGCAGATGGAGCTGACCAAATTTCAACTCCAGGTTACACCTCTCGGCAATCTCAATAGTGTTCCTCAAGGCATCAGGATACGCTGAAAAGGAGTTCCTCATCTCCTCCGGGGATTTGAAATAAAACTCGTTACTGGCAAATCTCATTCTGTCCGTGTCATTGATGGTCTTACCTGTCTGTATGCAGAGGAGCACTTCATGGGCAGTTGCATCCTCCCGCCGCAAATAATGACAGTCATTTGTGGCAACCAGCGGCAAATCAAGTTTCCTGCCTATCTCAACAAGCCCATCATTAACAGTCTCCTGGAGCTTGATTTTGTTATCCTGCATCTCCAGATAGAACCTGTTCTCATCAAATATCTCCTTATACCCGTCGGCCACTGTAAGGGCCTTCTCTCCACTTCCCTGTGCGATAAGACGAGAAAGTTCACCGTGTAAACAGCCGCTCAGCGCTATCAACCCCTCATTATACTTCTTCAACAGTTCCTTGTCCACCCTGGGACGGTAGTAAAAACCTTCAAGGTA
>JAUXHQ010000061.1 GCA_030621455.1 Deltaproteobacteria bacterium | reverse complement strand
GCCCGATCTTCAAACACAAAATCCTCGAAATAGGCAAAACTATTCCTGTGGTTTTGTATTTTCAGATCGAACAAATCTAACCTAAATCTGAGCGCCAACTTGAGAAAGTTATTTCGGCCCCGTCCCTTAAAAGGATCAAGTGCCAAAATGGAAAAAACAAGGCTAAAAAAGCTTAGGGAATTGCAAAAGAGGGTATCTTACAAATTCAGACACGTAGATATTCTGGACCAGGCACTTATCCACACTTCTTTCGCTAACGAGAATAGATTTGAAGTATCCCAGGATAACGAGAGATTTGAGCTTTTGGGTGATGCTGTCCTCGATGTGATAATCACCCACCTGTTAATGGATAAATTTCCCCAATACAGAGAGGGAGACCTTTCCAAAGCCAGAGCCGCAGTAGTAAATGAAACGCGACTCTCTTCCATAGCCAGGGACCTGGGACTCGGGGACTACCTTCTCTTGGGCAAAGGAGAAGAACTCACAAAAGGGAGAGATAAAGACTCCATACTGGCCGCAGCGTATGAGGCCCTTGTGGCATCTATATACCTTGACAAGGGTTTTAAGAGTGCGTTTAAGGTGATTGAAAAGCATTTTTCCGGAATATTGGCCGAAGAAAGCGAAGAGGGTTTCTACAAAGACTTCAAGAGCCAGCTTCAGGAGTATTCCCAGGGCTCCTTCAAAGCCACCCCTAGATATGTGCTAACCGACCAGTCCGGGCCTGACCACGACAAGACCTTCGAGGTCGATATCTTGATACACGGCAAGTTTTTCGGGAAAGGTTTGGGTAAGAACAAAAAGCAGGCAGAACAAAATGCTGCCAAGAAGGCTTTGGAGACACTCCTGAAAAACCGGCAGGGGTCGCCGGAAGTCATGGATCAGTAGCAAACCCTTTCCATTTAAAGGTGTCATGGGTTTCCATATGCGTCACTTCATCATCCCCATCTTTGTGCCCCATCTAGGATGTCCACACCAATGTATCTTCTGTAACCAAAGTAAGATCAGTGGGGTATCCAGTCCTGAGGTAACTCCGGACCTCCTGGAGAAGACTGTAAAGGAGTATATTATGACCCGGCCAGGAATGGGACGGCTGAGAACTCAGATTGCCTTCTACGGGGGGAGTTTCACAGGCATTGATTCGGATATTCAAAAATCCTTATTGTCGAAAGCCTGTGATTTTATCAAAGATGGACAAGTGGACTCCCTGAGGATTTCTACGCGTCCGGACTATATTGATCCCGATACTGTGCGTCTTCTGGTAGATTATGGGGTCGAGACTATTGAACTGGGGGTCCAATCCATGGTGGACAGGGTATTGGCACTCTCCGGAAGAGGACATACCTCGTCCCATGTGGAGAGTGCTGTAAAGATAATTAAAGAACACAAGCTGGAGGTTGGCCTTCAGATAATGCCCGGTTTGCCCGGTGATAACCCTAAGCAAATTATGTATACTGTGGACAGGGTTATTGCCATGAAACCGGATTTTGTGCGTATTTATCCCACCCTGGTCATCAAGGATACCCCGTTAGAGGAACTTTATTCGAAAGGAAGGTTTTCACCGATGACGTTGGATGAGGCTGTATATGTGTGTGAAAAAGCCCTCCTGAAATTGGATAATGCTCATATTCCGGTTGTAAGGTTGGGGTTACAACCCACCCCACAATTAGAAAAGAAAGGAACCATTATAGCGGGCCCCTTTCACCCGTCTTTTCGCCAACTAGTGGAGTCATCCATCTTCTTTGACATGTCGGTCCGACTGGCTGACAGGGATCACCAGCCCCGAGAAAGCTTGCGTTTTCGAATAAATTCTAAAGACTATTCTTATTTTTGTGGTCAGAAAAACAGGAATATCGCTAAACTCAGGGAAAGGTATGGGTTGAAAGAGATAGAGATTATCACCGAGGATAGTGTAAAGAGGAACACGGTTGAGCTGATCAATGGTTCATACATCTCTTATATTGAACGCAACGAACTGGAAGCGATTTCGAACTAGTTTCCATCCACAACAAATGCACGGATAAAGGGTTTTGGAAACCACACAGAACGTAGATAAAATCAAATCAGGGTTTATATCCATCATCGGTTGGACAAATGTAGGGAAGTCCACCTTGTTGAACCGTCTTCTTGGAGAAAAGATTGCGATCGTCTCCAGGAAACCACAGACTACGAGAAACAGAATCCTGGGTGTCAGGCATACGACCTGTGCTCAGATGGTCTTTCTCGATACACCTGGAATCCACAGGGCAAAGTCAAAACTCAATATGTTCATGGTGAAGGAGGCAACAAGGACTTACGGCGAGGTGGATATTATCCTCCTTATGGTTGAGGCCAACACGCCTCTTGGCGACAGAGACAGGTTTGTTGTTGAGACCCTTGAAAAGGTTGAGACACCGGTCATCCTGGTGATAAATAAGATTGATCTCTCAACAAGGGATTCCCTTCTCCCTCTGATGTATGAATTCAGCAAACTGTGTAATTTTGAAAAGATTATACCAGTTTCGGCCTTGTCAGGAGAAGGGGTAGATGAATTGGTAAAAGAAGTGGAGAGCTTGCTCCCCTTCGGGCCAAGGTATTTTCCTGAAGATATGATTACTGATCTGCCCGAACGTTTTATCGCAGCAGAGATAATAAGGGAAAAGATCTTCAATCTAACGTCGCAAGAGATACCTTACTCCGTGGCCGTTGTAGTAGAGGATTTTAAAGAGAAGAAGGATAGAAATGTAGTGATCATAAGGGCTACGATCCATGTGGAGAAACCATCCCAGAAGGGTATGCTGATAGGCAAGAAGGGAAGGATGTTAAAAGAGGTCGGTAAGCTGGCAAGAATTGATATTGAGAGTCTTCTGGGGGCCAAGGTCTACCTTGAATTATGGGTAAAGGTTGAAAAAGGCTGGAGTAAAGATATTAAGGCATTGAGAAAGATGGGTTATAGGTAGTGTCCATCCATTAATGGCCTTTTAAGAAAGTGGGCACTAGGTAAGTGAATGAAACCTGTAGTCGCAATTGTTGGCAGACCTAATGTGGGTAAATCGACCCTCTTCAACAGGATTGCAAGAAAGAGAAAGGCTATTGTAGCTGATGAACCAGGTACGACTAGAGACAGAAACTATACTGACGTCCATTGGGACGGGGTGGATTTCTTGTTAATTGACACCGGTGGATTTGAAACCGGGATCAAAAGTGAGGTTGATGAACACATCGTCCAGCAGATCCAATTGGCCATAGAAGAGGCCGATCTGATTATCTTCCTGACCGACGGTAGAGAGGGACTTACACCCGGAGATATGGAGGTTGCCAAGAAACTGAGAGAGGGGACCAAGCCCTTACTACATGTCGTGAACAAGATCGACGGCCAAAGACAGGAGGGAGATATATATGCCTTTTACGAGCTGGGTGTGGAAACCCTGTACCCAATATCAGCGGAGCATGGAAGAGGTGTTGGGGATCTGCTGGATGACGCGATAAACCTTCTACCCCAATCCTCTAAAGAGGAAGACGATGAAGATTTGTTGAAGATAGCTGTACTCGGCAGACCAAACGTAGGGAAATCCTCGCTGGTCAATAAGGTCCTCAGGGATGAACGGGTGATCGTCAGCGACAAACCTGGAACCACCAGAGATGCAATAGATACGCGTGTTGAGATAGGAGAGAGAAAATACCTCTTGATAGACACGGCAGGGATCAGGAGGAAGGGGAAGATTAGCCGCCAACTGGAAAAATACAGCATTGTCCAGGCACTGAGGAGCATTGACAGATCTGATGTGGCCCTTATCCTGATAGATGGTGAAGAAGGCATAACAGAGCAGGATGCCAGGGTAGCCGGCCTGGCACATGATAAGGGGAAGGCCAGTATTCTGGTGGTGAACAAATGGGATCTGGTGGAAAAGGATACCCACACTGCCGCCAAGTATGAAGAGGATATCAGAGACAACTTGAAGTTTATGCCGTATGCGCCTGTAATCTTTGTTTCGGCTCTCACCGGACAGAGGATACTGAAGGTTATGGACTTAGTAGACGGGGTGGCGGAACAGCACCGGGGGCGCGTCGCAACGCCTGACTTAAACAAGTTACTTGAAAAGATTGTCATCTCTCATTCTCCGCCATTCTATAGAAACAAAGAGCTAAAACTATACTATATAGCTCAGGTCTCCACAAGGCCCCCCACATTCGTTATCTTCGTCAACTATCCCAAAGGGATTCACTTTTCGTATAAGAGATATATAATAAACAGAATCCGTGAGAGCTTCGAGTTTGACAAGACACCCATAAGGATTATATTCAGGGGAAAGGGGAAGAACGCCCGTGGAAAAAAATAGAATCACCGTTGCTGTAGGTGCGGTCATCGAGGACGAAAAAGGCAGGATCCTCCTCGTAAAACATGTCCCGGAGAGGGAGGGGTTCTGGCAGGAAAAGTGGATCTGTCCCGGGGGAAAACTGGAACTTGGCGAAACCATAGAGGAGGGGATTAAGAGGGAGGTGGAGGAAGAAACTCACCTCCGTGTTGATCTAAAAACACCCATAGAACCCTTTGAAAGGATCGTAAAATCAGGAGATGAAGTCGAGCTCCATGTGATCTATATAGATTACATGGCAACGGTAATAGATGGAACCCTCCAACCGGATGACGATGTGGGAGAGGCCGTATGGGTAAGCAGGGATGCAGTATCAGGGCTCGTTGATGAATTGCATGAAGATACGAAAATACTGCTCACCCTGTCAGGGATACTCGTCTAAAACCCCCTGTGCAGCCCGGCCTTTTCGGCAATCTCTATGGCTTCTTGATATTCTTCCACTGTGATCCTCCGGTTCAACTCAGGAAACTCGGCTGCCCTATACAGGGGACGATATTGGGCCATGATATTAACGTAGGAATCCTTCGATATCTCTGTAGCTATAAACTCCATGAGGTCGTGAGTGCCGGCCAGTCCTTCAGGCATAACCAGGTGTCTGATCAATAACCCCCTCTCAGCGATCCCATCCTTATCTGTCTTTAGATCACCAACCTGACGATGCATCTCCGGAAGCACCTCTTTTATGACTTCAGGATAATCAGGAGACGCAGAGTATCTCTTTGCAACTTCTCCATCAGAATACTTGACGTCCGGCATATAGATATCGATGATCCCCGCCAGGAGTTTGATTACCTCGAGAGATTCATATCCTCCGCAGTTGAATACCAGGGGAAGCCTCAACCCGGAATCTATCGCCTCCGGCAAGGAAGCTACAATCTGAGGAACGTAATGGGTAGGGGTAACGAAATTGATATTATGACACCCCATTTCCTGTAACCTCAACATCTTGTTTGCCATCTCTGATGGAGTGGTTACGTAACCATTTCCCATGTGACTTATATCGTAATTCTGGCAGAAGACACACCTTAAATTGCAGTGGGTCAGGAAAATGGTACCGGACCCACGAAATCCGACCAATGGCGGCTCTTCCCCAAAATGAGGGGAGACACTCGATACAACCAACTCCGCTCCGGCCCCGCAGAAACCCACTTCACCTTCCAGGCGGTTTACTCCGCACTTCCGCGGGCATAACTCGCATTCCTTAAGGATCTCGCGGAGTGTATCAATTCTTTTCTGTAACTCGCCACTTCTGTGTAATTCAACGTAGTCAGGAACATATGGCATGATATTAAGCTCCTTCCAAGATTATAGATCATATTCTATAATCGATTATATTCTCCGTCAAGCTCCATTTACGGCGCTCACCACTTCCAACTATGCCTGACCTCCTAAACAACATACCCCTTGACAACAAAAAATCTCTTTGGTACTTTGCGAAGTAAGAGAATATCGATATAAATAATCTTTTGGTAATATTACAAAACTCAAAAGGAGGTTTGAAATGGACTATAATTTCACCCAGGAAGAACTCAATATCAGGGAGACAATAAGCCGGTTTGCCGGGAAAGAAATTGCACCGTTAGTCGGTCAGATAGAGAAAGATAAGAAACTACCCGACGATCTCCTCGAAAAGATCACGGATTTGAGGATAAGCGGCCTGCCTTTTCCGGAAAAATGGGGTGGGTCCGGTGGCACCTATATTAGCTTTCTTCTGGCTATGGAGGAATTGGCGTATGCTTATTTCCCATGTATATTCTACCCTCTTGTATGTTCCATGGTGGGATACGGTTTTCTCTCCTATGCAAGCGATTACCTAAAAGAAAAATACCTCAAGGGATTACTGACAGGTTCAGTAAAGGGTGCATGGGCCTTCACTGAACCGAGCACCGGGTCTGACCCAAAACAGGTACAGCTCAAGGCAGTCAAAGACGGGGATCACTGGGTCCTCAACGGAACGAAAAGATTTATAACTAATTCGTCCATAGCGGACATAGCCGTGATCTTTGCCCGGACTGGAGAAGCGGTAACAGCCTTTGCCGTGGACACACAAAATCCCGGATATATCGTAGGGAAAAGAGAGGAATTTATCGCTTTTGAGGGTACGGACAATGGTGACATCATACTGGAAGACGCCAGGGTGGAAAGCAGGGATATTCTTGGAGAAGAAAACCAGGGTTTCTCCATATTATTGGGCGTGGAGGTCTTCGCAAAAATAGCGGCATGTGCAGGCAATATCGGTCTGGGCCGAGCGGCTTTGGACCTTGCAGTACAATACGCAAAGGAAAAGACACACAGGGGGGTTCCAATCGGAGCAAAATTTCAAATGACTCAATGGAACCTGGCAACTATGGCCTCAAAGATATCCGCCAGTCGCGCCTTTCTATATTCTGTGGGTGCAAAGATGGACAAAGGAGAACACCTCGCCGCTGAATCCGCAGAACTGAAAATATTCACCGGCGCCGCAGTCAGGGAAGTGGCTTCTGATGCAGTACAGGTTCATGGCGCCTATGGTCTGACAAAGGAATATGCCGTTGAAAGGCTGTACAGGGAGTCGAAGTTTAACGAGGTAATACTGGGAAGCAATGAGATTCAGAGGGTTATTGCGGCAAGCGCCTTGATGAAAAGTTAAGCCGTCGATTGGGCTCCGATTTGGTATACCATAGCATGTTTGGCCTCT
Source organism: Deltaproteobacteria bacterium (assembly GCA_030621455.1). GTDB lineage: Bacteria > Desulfobacterota > UBA8473 > UBA8473 > UBA8473 > JAUXHQ01. Next base: position 1,412 of record JAUXHQ010000061.1, on the reverse strand, counting down.
TTGATCTTTTTGCGGATGGGAAAATATGAGGAGGCTTAAACTTCGATGTCCGGCATTTCCCTTATCCTTTACTGATTGGCTAAATATTGGTCCCGTATCGGGCCTTAAAGCAAAAAGAGTCGACCTGTGCAGTTGATCAGGTTTACCGCTTAACGCAATCCTGTTAACTGAATCATCAGAGACACATCAAGACACTAGGTTTGTGTAACCGAACAGGTCGAAATGTTTCGAAAGGCCTGGAAGGGCTATATTCCTTCGAGAAAATATGTCTGTGGCCCGCCTATTTTCAAACGAAGGGGACTGTTTTCTTGTCATTTCTCATGACTTTGTTATAGTGCGTTGAAATTGTTCCTATTTTTTCAACAAACCTCGGAACACGGAACTCCACCCGGATTTAAAGATGCTCGAAAAAAAGATGAACTCGTTGTCCATATGGGGCTTCGAAGTTCTTCTGAAATATACTGGCGCTACTCACTTCATATCGACCAGAATGGGTGGGGTTAGTATGCCGCCCTATGATTTCCTCAATTTGGGATTTCATGTTGGGGATACCCCTGAGGCAGTGCTCAGAAATAGAGGGATACTTGCTTCAACACTCAGCATTTCTTTGGATCGATTCACATTTGCTGAACAGATTCACGGTGCCGGAGTTAAGGTTGTTACAGAAGAACAAAGAGGAAGTGGGGTAACCGAACACCAAACATCCCTCTATGCTACAGATGCCATGGTAACCGACGTACCGGACATTTGTCTTATAGTCCTTTTGGGGGATTGTGTTCCTGTCATATTCTTTGATCCAATAAAGAACGTTGTGGGTGTTGCTCACGCAGGGTGGAGGGGTACTGTCCGATCGGTGATCCGGAATACGGTTATGGTTTTTCAAGAAAGGTTCGGTTCTTCCCCCTCAGATCTTGTTGCTGGGATTGGGCCTTCCATAGGTCCGTGCTGTTATGAAGTTGGTCCGGAAGTTCTCGCTCAAGTTGAAAACACCTTTTCCGGTAAGAACGGTTGCGTTGACAACGAGACTCCGGATGGCAAAGGCTATCTTAACTTGTGGCAGGCCAACAAAGCACAACTTATGGAGATGGGTGTCCTGGAATCTAACATAGAACTTTCCGGTATATGCACTTGTTGCAACCACGATAATTTTTTCTCGCGGCGATATCAGGGGGGAGAAACGGGGAGATTTGGGGCAGGGATTTGTCTCAAAACCTCCAAGATAGGGGTTCCTTGATTTGACACAACTGTTGTCGTACGTTGAACTGGGTCATGAGTTTACAACCTTCTCAAGCTTGTTTTGCTTTCTGTCAGTATAGTGCTCCAATCGTTCCTGACTATGTGTGCTAACCACTCACGGCTGGTGAGCTGGTAAGCTAATAACTCAAACAGACTTAACAGCTAACAGCTAACAG
>JAUXHQ010000003.1 GCA_030621455.1 Deltaproteobacteria bacterium | reverse complement strand
GGGGCACTAGCAAGCTTCCAATTCAGAAATGAGCATTTTTTTGCAAAGTCAAGGAAGACAAGAGATTGCGCTGAGGCATACAAGGTTACGCCGCACAAACAATCCCGCAGACTGACGCAGAGATTGCGAAAAAGTGCCATTTCTGGATGGAAACTAACTTAATCTAATGGGGTGATTCCGTGAGTGAAGAGATACGGATCGGGGTATATGTGTGCCATTGCGGTAAGAATATCGCGGCGGTAATCGATCCCTCTGCGGTAGTTAATTTTGCGTCTTCCCTCGACAATGTGGTTATAGCCAGGGAGAATACTTATTGTTGTGCTGAAACAGGTCAGACTCAGATTAAAGAAGACATAGAGGAACATAATTTAAATCGGGTTGTAGTGGCATCCTGTTCTCCTAAACTCCATGAGCCTACTTTTATGCGGGCTGTTGCAGAGGCCGGCCTGAACCCTTATCTTATGGAGATGGTTAATATAAGGGAACACTGCTCCTGGGTCCATATGCACGAGCCTGATATGGCTACGACTAAGGCTATGGATCTCGTCAAGATGGGGGTAGCAAAGGCAAGGCTTCTTCAGCCACTGTCCGACAGGGAAGTTCCCACCACAAAAAGAGCCTTGGTCATCGGTGGTGGCATTAGCGGTCTTCAGGCAGCCTCTGACATAGCCAACGCTGGTCATCAAGTCTATCTCGTAGAAAAAGCGCCTACTCTCGGAGGCAAGGTGGCTCAGCTCTCGGGGATCTCCTCTGATTCTACACCGCCAAAATGCATACTTATCCCCAGGATGACAGAGGCGGTAATCCACCCGAAGATCCAAGTTTTTACGAATTCAGAGGTGAAGTCCGTAGAGGGATTTATCGGCAATTTCAAGGTGAGAATCGTAAGGCACCCCCGATATGTCAAAGAAGATTGTATCCTGTGCGGTGAATGCACCACGGTGTGCCCTGTAGAAGTCACGGATGAATTCAACACAGGTATCGGTTCGAGAAAGGCGATCTATCTTCCCTTTGAAGAGGCCACGCCTTCCACGTATGTTGTGGATATGGATCACTGCACAAGGTGCGGACTTTGTGTGGAATGCTGTCCTGTGGATGCGGTAGATCTTGAGGGAAAAGAAGAAGAATTGGAGGTGGAGGTCGGCAGTATTATCGTGGCCACGGGATTCGACTCCTTTGATCCCCAAAATAAGCCAGGGTATGCTTACAGTGAATTCAAGAATGTGATTACCTCACTCCAGTTGGAGAGGATGCTGGATACCGATGGGCCAACAGGGGGACACCCATTGAGACCTTCTGACGGGAGAGAGCCCCGGAAAATAACTTTCATACAATGCATCGGTTCAAGGGAAGAAGAGGGGAACGAGTACTGTTCAAAAATCTGCTGCATGTCAACCATAAAACAGGCAAAATTGTTGAAATCTCTATCCCCGGAAACGGATATAAGCGTCTATCATAAGGACATAAGGATACCGAGGAGAGAGTTCGAGGAGATGTACAGATCCGTCAGAGAGGCCGGGGTGCTCTTCGTCAGGGGGGACGTTACTGAGGTGACCGAAACGGAAGACAATAACCTTTTGATAAAGGCACACAGTGACGCCCTCAACCGTATGAGATCCAGGGATACGGAAATGGTGGTGCTGGCTGTGGGAATGGAACCCGGCAGAGACACGGATCTTCTCAAGGAGATAGTGAAGGTTCCCACAGGTCCCGATGGTTTCTTTATGGAGGCCCATCCGAAGCTTAGGCCCATAGACACTGTTATTGACGGAATCTATTTGGCCGGTGCCTGTCTGGGTCCGAAGGATATAGCTGAATCTGTAGCACAGGCCAGTGGAGTTGCTGCCAAGGTATGCGGACTCTTCTCCAAGGACAAACTGAGGCTCGATGGAATCATATCGAAGGTGGACATAGACAAGTGTGTGGGATGCGGGATTTGCATAAAAGAATGCCCCTTCCTGGCCATAGAGGAAGTGGATGTCGAGGGGGAGAAGAAGGCGAGAGTTATTGAGGCCGCGTGTAAGGGATGCGGTGTATGTGCCGGGGCATGTCCCACAGGAGCGATAGAAGCACTGGGTTTCACCACAGAACAGATATGTTCACAAATAGATGCTGCCCTTGAAGAGAACCCGGGGGAAAAGATAATAGCCTTCTGCTGTAATTGGTGTTCGTATGCGGGTGCGGATTTTGCGGGTGTGTCCAGGCTACAGTATCCCCCCAATGTTCGGATAATCAGGACCATGTGTTCAGGCAGGTTGAGTAAGGACATTATACGCTATGCCTTTGATAAGGGAGCAGGCATGATACTCGTCTCAGGGTGTCACCCTCCGGGAGATTGTCATTACGTGTCCGGGAACTACAGGTGCGAAGAAAGGGTTAATTCGTTGATGAAGACCCTGCCCAAGAAGGGCATAGACCCCAGGCGGCTCAGATTGGAGTGGGTATCCGCCGCAGAAGGCATAGTATTTCAAAGAGTTACCAAGGAGATGGCAAACGTTTTGAAGGATTTAGAGGGGTAGATCATGAACAAGACCGGCATCTTTCTATGTGCATGTCCGTCTTCCGGCTTTGCTTTTGATTTGGAAAAAGATGCTCAAGTTATGGATTTGCCCAACAGTGTCCTCTATTCGCAGAAGTACCTCTGTTCGCAGAAGGGGTTAAAGTTTCTATGTGATCGTGTCGAGGAGGATGAACTCGATCGCGTATTGATCATGGCATGTGCCGAGGATGTCCACCGTAATACCTTCAACAAGTTGCCCCAACTGAAGAAAATCGGCATAGGGTATATTGATATAAACAAGGTGACGGATAAAGAAGGCCTCCTCGATATACTGAAAGAAAGGCTGAAGGAGGACGGGGGACAGTTTCCCAAAGAAGAAAGGATGATAAAAGAGGTCCTCATAGTAGGCGGGGGTGTGGGAGGGGTCCAGGCTGCCCTGGACATAGCTCAAGCGGGTTATAAGGTCTATGTGGTGGAGAGTACTCTGTCTATAGGCGGCATCATGGCCCAACTTGACAAGACCTTTCCAACCATGGACTGCTCAATATGTATCCTTGGGCCTAAGCTCGTAGACGTTTCGAAGGATCTTAACATTGAGCTAATAACAAATGCCAGGATAACGAACATAACTGGCGACGCGGGAAATTTCAACGCAGAGATCGAGGTTAGACCGAGATATGTGGATATGAAAAAATGCAACGGCTGTAGCGCCTGCGTCGAGGTTTGCCCCGTGATATTACCTAACGAATGGGATCTTAACCTGAAGCCCAGAAAGTGCATCTATGTTATGTTCGCCCAGTCGGTGCCCTTGAGATATACTATAGATAAGGAAAAATGTATTGAGTGCGGACTATGCACGAAGGTCTGTGAATTGGATGCCATAAACCTTTCCGAAGAGCCAAAGACGCTGACCTTGAAGGTCGGAGCCATCATTGTATCGACTGGTACAAAGACCTTCGATGCCTCCAGGAAGGGACAGTATGGATACGGTAGGATAAGGAATGTGTTTACCAATATCGAGTTTGAGCGAATAATATGTGCGTCCGGTCCAACCAGTGGAGAACTTATAAGACCGGATGGTAAACATATAAAGAAGGTGGCCTTCATCCAATGTGTCGGCTCCAGAGATGTCCATTTCCATGAGTACTGTTCCGTTTATTGCTGTTTGGCCAGTATAAAGGAGGGTAGATTGGTTATGGAACATGAGCCTGATGCAGAGGTATGGATCTTTTACAACGATCTTCGTGCCTTTGGGAAGGGGTTCGAGGAACTCTACGTTCGGTCGGAAAAAGAAGGGATGAAATTCATCAAAGGCCTACCCGGTGAGATAACGGAGAATACCGACACCGGAGATCCCATCGTTTTGTTTGAAGATACTAAGACCGGAAAGGTAAGTGAGGTTGCGTTTGATATGGTGGTCCTGGCGGTGGCACTTGAGCCTTCTGAAGAGACTACCCGGCTTGCTGAGATACTCGATCTAGAAACTGACAGGCACGGTTTTATCCGTTCGCTCCATCCGGCATCGAGACCCCTGGAGACATTGAGGAAAGGAATTTATTTAGCCGGGACATGCCAGGGGCCGAAAGATATACCTGAAACGGTGTCTCAAGCCAGCGGGGCGGCGGCAAAGGTGTGTACGCTCTTTTCAAAGTGAATTGAGTGTAACCTTATTTCGTTCCCGCATTCCGGAGTTACAGACATGATGTGGTGTGGTAAGACATAGGATGGTTCTATGGCAAAGTTGTCAATGTATCAGTTGCAAAAGTATCTCCCGAAAACCGACTGCAAGAAGTGCGGTTTTTCATGTTTGGGTTTTGCCAATCACCTGATCTCCAGAGATGTCAGACCGGAAGACTGCCCCATTCTCTTGGAACCAGGGTATTCAGAGTCTCTTGCCAAACTGAACGAGCTTTTAGGCCCTGGTCTGGATTTCGAGAAGGAGGTAACAGGGCTCTTGATTGAGCCGGAAAAGTGTAATGGATGCGGCATATGTGTTGTAGTATGTGAGATAAACCTGGAGAAGAGTCAAGAGGTGGAATCCGGAAGAGGCCCTCGCTTTACAGACGATGTGGTATTGAGGATAGATAACGGAAGGATCAAACTGGTGGACCCTCAGTCTTGCCGGCGGGCGGACCCATCCGACTATATATGCAGAGCATGTGTAGAGTTGTGTCCCACCAAGGCTATCAGCCTTGTCTGACTTGAACCTACGCCCTTATGAAAGATGGAGGTGAAGTTTGGCGGAGACATTGTATGAATCGGTGATATGCCCTTCCTGTGGTTGTCTGTGTGATGACATCGACGTAGTAGTTGCCGACAATAAGGTAAAGTCCATAAGAAATGTCTGTCAATGGGGCATTAACAAGTTTTTTTTCACCAAGAAGTTTACCTCTACTGTAAAAAGGGGGCGGGTAGAAAGACCGATGGTCAGGGAAAACAACCTGGTGGAGACCGATTATGAAACGGCCGTTTCCAGGGCTGTGGATATCTTGAAGTGCTCAAGGAAGCCGTTAGTATACGGACTTACAAACTCGGGATATTACGCTCAAAATGTCGCACTAGATATCGCTAGAGTGTTAAAGGGATGGTTTGAACCGAGGAAGGCAGTCCTCCTGAGTCCGTACTATTCCGCGATGAAGAATTCAGGCTTTTACATTGCGCCCTTAGACGAGGTAAGGAATAGCGCCGACGTTATCGTCTATTGGGGGTGCAACCCGGTACACTCTACCCCAAAACACTTAGCCCGGTATTCCCTCTACCCAAGGGGGAGATGTAAGGAAAGGGGAAATCTGGACAGGGTTGTATTCACTGTGGATGTTGCGGAAAATGAATTGGTCAGGATGTCTCGCAGATATCTGATGGTAGAGCCGGGCACTGATTTTCTCGCAATGGAAACAATGATAAAACTGTTGAAGAACGAAAAGGTTGAAGACTACGAAGGGGATATTGCCGCTATACAAGATATGGTTCAGTATATGGCCAGGGCGGCCTATGGCGCGATCTTTTTTGGGTTGGGGTTGTCACGTAACGGCAATGCCGTCAGGAATGTCGAGACTCTTATGACCCTCGTCAAGGAGTTGAACCAGAAGACAAGGTTCGTAATCGTTCCTCTGTACGACGATTTCAACACAAACGGAGCAATGCAACTTCTCCTTAGGGAATTGGGAAGTCCTGTGCCCGCGGATTTTTCCTGTGACCATCCGGCTGACCACGGTATGCCCACGTTACTGGAAAACCTCCATGAGATCGATGCAGCGTTGGTGGTTGGAGAGGACCCATTTTGGTCTATGCCCTCGGAACATTCTGACCAGCTGAAGAAGATACCGATAATTCTCATTGATCCGTTCTGGACGAGAACAACCAACAAGTGCCAGGTGGTCTTCCCGACGGCAATCACGGGGGTGGAAGCGGAAGGGATAGCTTACAGGATGGATGGCCTCCCCCTTAAACTGAGGAAGGTTCTGGAGACTGACTACCCATCGGACGAGGTAATACTGGAGGACATATACCATCGTCTAAGTTAGCCTTTTCAAGCAATTTTATAAACCATGAAGATTTTACACCTGACAGTGAAGCGTAGATGGTTTGATTTGATCGCTTCAGGTGAGAAGCATGAGGAATATCGGGAGATCAAGCCCTATTGGGCCAAACGGATTGAAAACCGTAATTATGATGAAATCCACTTCCGGAATGGATACCGGAAAGGTGATCCATTCATGAGGGTTGTCTATCGTGGATGGAAGTTCGGGACCTGGCAGGGCAAAAGGGTTTATGCTTTACAGCTGGGGCCGGTTCTGGAGGTTCGATGGGGAACCGCGATTACTATTTCCGCATATGAATAATCAAAATGCCATCAAACACGGATATGAACCTGGAAGGATTGAGAAAGGCCCTTGAAGAAAATAATAAGGGGCGCTTATTCCATTGTATCAAGGATCTAGTCACAAATGGACTCTCGATGGAACGATTCCCTGAGGGAGAGCGCACGCCTTCCCGTCAAGACCTGACTCAGTTCTTGGCGGCCTGGTTCAAATATATAGGCATATCTGCAGATGAGTGCCGGGATTGGATGAATAGATATTGTGTCGATGTCCTGTCTTCCATATCTTCCAGTTCTCCTTCGAAGATACGGCACAGTACAAAGTCCAACATCAAGTATATTTACAAATCAGACACTACCCTTGATTGCGGGTGTGAGAATAACCCCTTCAAGGCACACTGTGATCGCGATTGCCCCGTATATGAAGAGATGTTGGGCAAATACAGGGAGACAAAGGCAAGAGAGGCTGACATATCTTATGAGGTTGAAGGAAGAAACAAGGTGGAGGAAGAGGAAGAGGAACCGTCGGCCCCCTCAGTTAGAGAACAATACAGGGATCAGTTTGAAGAAGCAGTGAAGACTGCCCACGAACATGCGACGCGCGGGGTCCCCCATCGTAAGATTGTCGCTCTCCTGAATGACCGTGGGTTCAAAACCAGGTCGGGAAAGAGATGGACATACTCACTCCTCGGAAACGAATTGAGGGCGTTTCGTGCGAGGATGTTTGATGAAACGTCGGACAATCCACAGGGATAACCGGTTAGACGCTTTGTCTGGATGATTGCTGAGGGGTGACCGCAGAGGTTGAAGAATTGTAAAGGGACCATATGAAGATAAGGATACAAGGGGGAAGGTTATACGACCCTAAGAACAACCTCAACGGAGAAGAGGGTGACATCTTTATAGAGGGAGGACAGATCGTAGATAGGACCTCCACTGTCGACAAGACTATTAACGCATCCGGAAGAGCCATCATGGCAGGGGGTATTGATATCCACAGCCACGTAGCTACCTATGGATTAAATCTGATAAGAGGGATGAAACGTTTCTACTCACCCACTGAGATAGGCCGTATATACGCGAAGATGGGATATACTCACGTAAACGAGCCCTTCATGACCCAATTGACTGCCAATTATGTCCATCATGAGCTATCTTCAATACCCATATTGGACACCTCATCCTTCCTCGTTGTGAACTTAATGGATATTGAGGAAAAGATCAGATCTACCAAGCATCTCGAAGAGGTAGAGAAGGCTTTGTCTGTCGCCGTGGCCAGGGCCAAGGCTATCGGGCTGAAGATATACGAACCTTTCGTAAAATACGCTCAAAGGAAGTTTATCATGAGAAATGTGAGAGAAAAGAAGGTGCTTAAATTTTTTTCGAGTATCAGCAAGGAGAGGATCCCGAGGGTAATCATGCATACCTATCCGAAGCTGCTGAAACGAGAGATTGAAAATCCTGGAACCTATCATTTCTCCCAGGTGGGTTCAGTCATGGGCAGTGAAAAAGACTACGAGAAGGTCTTGACGTACATGGACGGAGGAGCTTCTGTAGATTTGGGGTTGTTCGATTTTGAGGAAAACCTGAAGATATCGACACCGAAGCAAGCATATGGTGAAATTTACGGGAGCGTTGATATGGGACTCTCTGAGCCTATCATTTTCTCCCGGGGAAAGGTCCCGGAGGGAGAAGCCCCGTTTTTAGCCTTGAAACTCGCCCTCAGCGAGCCTCTCAAGCGTATATCGTTTTCAACGGACAGCCCTGCCAATGCGTCATTCCAGGCATACCCGAAAATATTTTCATGGCTGATGCGAGCCGAGAACAGGGACAACCTGTTTGAAAAAGAGCTTCCTTGCTTTGAGTATTCCCTGATGGATATTGCAAGGATTACCAGGCAGAACCCAGCGGACATCCTCGGTTTGGACAATAAAGGACATCTGGGTATGGGGGCGGAAGCGGACATAGCGATCTATGACATTGACGAAGACACAAGGGCAGATGAATTGAAAGACCGTTTCAGCGACTGTGCTTATCTGATAAAGGGCGGAGATATAGTCATTGAGGATCATGAGATAGTGAATGACAGGCCCCAAAAGAAGACCTACTACAGGGGGACGGAGCTAACTGATGATGAACCCGCAAGGATTCTGACGAGGTACAGTACCTTCCGATTCGAGAACCTCAAGGTAGATCAGGTGTTTACGGGTAAAGAGGTAAAGGTTTAGATGGGATGCCGGAGAGGGTGAGTTAGATTAAGACGAATAGATCGAAGGAAAAGACCATATTAGTTGGTGTCGGGTGGCAGACAGAGGAGAAACGAAAGGTTGAGGATTCCCTGACAGAGCTGGCAAAACTCACGGAGACTGCAGGTGGAGAGGTGCTTAGGAGTGTCATTCAAGATCTCAGGCATCCGAACCCTGCCTATCTCATGGGTAGAGGGAAGGTGGAGGAGGTAAAGGATCTTATAACTTCAACGGACGCCGATCTGGTTGTCTTTGATAGCGACTTGACCCCGGCCCAGCAACGAAACCTGGAGGGAGCATTTGGCGTTAAGGTTCTGGACAGGACGGGATTGATACTGGACATATTTGCACAGAGAGCAAAATCAAACGAAGGGAAACTCCAGGTTGAACTGGCTCAACTCAATTATATATTACCACGCCTTGTGGGCAAAGGACTTTCCCTGTCACGTTTGGGTGGAGGAATAGGGACAAGGGGACCGGGAGAGACTAAGCTGGAGGTTGACCGTAGGAGAGTAAGGGATCGGATCACAAGGATCAAAAGGGATCTTGAGGTGGTCAGGAAGGTAAGATCTCTACACCGAAAAGGAAGGGACCGTATTTCTTGTTCTACAGTCTCCATTATCGGTTATACGAACGCAGGGAAGTCAAGCCTGTTGAATCGCCTCTCCGATGCCGCGGTAGTGGTTGAAGACAAGTTGTTTGCCACCCTGGATCCCACCACGAGGAAGATAAGACTGCCAAGTAACCGGGATATCCTGATCTCCGATACTGTTGGTTTCATAGACAGGCTTCCCCATCAGCTTATTGCCGCATTTAAAGCCACACTTGAAGAGGTCAATGAGTCGGATATCCTGGTTCACGTGATCGATATCACCCATCCTCGATTTGATGCCAACATAAATTCAGTCAATAATGTTCTGCAAGAGATAGGGGTGTCTAAAAAACCCGTCATTCATCTATTGAACAAAACAGATAAAGCTGACAATATAAATAACATTATTGAATACTGTCAACGGGTGCTGGACAACTGTGTCGCTGTATCTGCATTAACGGGAAGGGGCATTGAAGATCTACTGTATAAGGTTGAAACCTTGATGCCGGATAAGTTGAAGAAGGTGAGACTTAGATTGCCTATTACGGCGGGTGACCTGATCTCCAGGATACACAGAAATGGGAGGATTACCAGGAAGGAGTATGATGGGGAGGAGGTGATTATTGAAGCTGAGATAGATAAGATACTGGCCGATTCCTTAGACGCGTTTTGCTTTTGATTGGATTCTATTTTTTCTTGACAAGGGCTGGTTTCGGCTATAGAGTACAGAGCTTCCGAACAGAAGCTATACGTTTTTTTAAGATGGTATTTAGGTGTAGCGCAAGATTTATTTCGCCAGCAAACAAGAGGTTTTATTTAGCATGTTTCGAGCTAGTGAACATATGCTGGAAGGAGGTCAAAGATGAAGAAGCAGGCAGGCATAATGGGTTTATCATTTTTCTTGGTACTCTTTTCTTTTGCCGTTGGTGGTTTACTGGAAGGCAATTCGGGTCAAGTCATCCAGACCATCGGTCAAGGGGAGGTGAACTGGACAACTAGTGTAATAAGGGCACTTGGTAGTGGGGCTCCAAGCCCGTCTTCGCCGAACATCTCAGTTGCAAGGTTAGGTGCGGAGAGAGCCGCCAAAGTGGATGCTATGAGAAATCTTTTAGAGACTATAAAAGGGGTGAGGATTGACTCGGAAACCACAGTAGTAAATGCGATGACCCAAAGCGATGTAATACAGTCCAGGGTTCAAGGCTTCGTTCGTGGGGCCAAGGTGGTTGACAAGAAATACTTTGACGATGGTGGTGTCGAAGTGATTATCGAAATGCCCATTACAGGAGAATTGGCTGACATCCTGTTGCCTGCTACGGGCGGACAATCGGCACCTTCTGCCGGCAGTCCGATATATACGGGGCTTATTATTGACACAAAGGGGTTGGAACTCCACCCGGCCATGTCCCCGAAGGTTATTGATGAAGAGGGGAGAGAGGTTTACGGCTCTGCTTATGTGTCAAGAGAATTTGCGATTCAGCAAGGGATAGTTGGTTACGGAAAAGATGTTGAAGTGGCTAGACAGAATGAGCGCGTGGCAAACAACCCTATCATCGTCAAAGGGATAAAAACTGAGGGATCAGGGAATAGTAATGTGGTCATAAGCAGTTCCGATGCGACTATGCTGAGGGATTCCTCCAGGAACCTTAGTTTCTTATCTCAATGCCGCGTAATGTTTGTCGTAGATTGATTTTTGATGATTCCTTCGTGTTCAATGCGACAGCTTTTTGCAAGGTCCACGAAACCAACAGGAGGGGAAAAATGAAGCTAGAAGAGATGCATACGGTGAGGTGGATTTTTCTTTCGGTTTTAATATTGTCTCTGGTTTATCTTGGCGCATGTGGCCCTAAACCAAGGAAAGCCGTGAGCGCCTTAGATACTCCGGACCATCACGTGTTTAGCGGGATGAAACTTCTGGACAAAGGGAAATATGAGGACGCAAAACGGGAATTTGGCCTTGCTATACAGTTATCTCCGAAATTTTCCGCTGCTTTTACCGGGCTTGGTCTGGTATACGGTTATGAAGGTAACTTTGAGGAGGCATTTGCCAACGCAAAGAAGGGTAAGAACTATGCCAAGACCAAGGATGAGAAGGTTAATGCTTTGGTCGGTCTGGTTAGGATCTACGCGATGGAAAGAGAGGAAGACTGGCTCGATGATGCAGAGAATAACTTTGAAGACGCAATCGATATCGATCCTGAATCGTCGGCTGCCTATTACTATATGGGTGAAGCATATAAGCTCGCCTACGAGTTCGACAAAGCAGGCGAGATGTTTAAGAAAGTGCTGGATATCAATGATAAGTATTTGATAGCCGCGAGCAACCATTGGAAACTCGTTCAAAAGATCCAGAGAGCTGCCCCTGGAAGTTTGATAGGTAAGAAGATAGCGCTGATAGATAAAGTGACCAGAGCGGACATGGCCGCGTTATTTATTCAGGAACTGGAGTTGGAGAAACTCTACAAGAAGCGATCTCCAAAAAGGTTTGACACGAGTTACAAGGCCCCATCGACAGCCTTTGCCGCCGATAAGATCGAGAAGACTGAAGCTGCCACTGATATTTCTGACCATGTTCTGAGGACGGACATACAAACTGTCATGGAAATTGGCATAAAAGGACTGGAACCTTACCCGAATCATACCTTTGTTCCTGATGAGCTCATAACCAGGGCTTCGTATGCCATAATGGTACAGGACATTCTGATAAAAGTTGGTGGAGATCGGAAACTTGCCACAAAGTACATTGGAAGTTCATCCCCATTCCCTGATTTGAGGAGTGACCTTCCTTATTTCAATGCGGTCATGGTCGTTACTACCCGAGGAATCATGGAGGCAAAGGATCTGACTACCGGTGAATTCGCTTCAATGGACCCGGTCTCCGGCGCCGATGCCTTGTTGATTATCAGGAAGCTCAAGGATGAATTGAGGTTTTTCTAAAGAAAAAGAGAAGACAACCGAAGATATATAAAAGTTGGAAGTCGGCCTTGACGGGTCGGAATAGGCTAATGAGCAATTGTTGTCGGTCTTTGTTCCAAGAAGCATACGAAGGAAACGAAATGACATATAACAGATCCAGGTAAGATCAAGTCGCTGGCCGAAGCCCTGCAAAGTGAAAGATGTTGTCCCTGGACAAAGAAGGAGGGGGTGTCTTGGAGAAACCGATTAGGGTATGGTCTCTGTGTTTTCTGGTGATCGTTATTTTCGCCGGTTACGCTGTTGCGCAGCAGACTGTTCAACCACAGGTTGTGAGTGCAGAGGGTATGGCCGCCATTCGGAATAACGACAAGGCCATGGCCAGAGACAGCGCCATCGAAGATGCGTTGAGAAAGGCGGTTGAGCAGGCTGTGGGTACTCTGGTATCTTCGGAGACCAGGGTCGAAAACTATCAACTCCTAAGTGATAAAATCTACACGAAAACCCAGGGGTATATACAAAACTACCGGATAATATCGGAAGCTTCTGTTGAACCCATTTACAAGGTTACAGTACAAGCCACTGTGGCAATGGGCGATCTCAAGAATGACCTGGCAGCCATAGGCCTTATACTGGCAAGGAAGCACAAACCGAGGGTCATCTTCTTGATTGCGGAACAGAACATAGGTCACGAACATTACCGATACTGGTGGGGGTATCATGCCTCTGAAACGGACCTCTCCGTTACTGAAACCGTTTTGGTTGAGAAATTCAGGGAAAAGGGTTTCAATGTTGTTGATCACGCTGCCAAGGCTGGAAACATAAGGGTAAGCAAGGCTTACCGGGTTGTGAATCTAAATGACAACACGGCTATGTCCCTTGGAAATCAGTACGATGCTGAGGTGGTAATCGTTGGCAAGGCACTGGCTAAATATGTGGGCAATGTAATGAATACTTCGATGAAATCATGCCAGGCAAACGTAACGGCACGGGCGATCCGAACCGACACCGGGGCGTTTATCGCTTCAACAAGCAGCCATGGAGCCGCGGTTCACATAGATGAGATCACGGCCGGAACAGAGGCCCTTAAAAAGTCGGCTTCTGACTTGGCTTCTAAACTTATGGACCAGATACTGGGTACACATCGCGATGAGATTGGTGGGACCACGCTCGTTCAGATGACTGTGAACGGGATCTCCAGCTATCAAGATTTCCTGAGTCTCAAGAATGTGTTGAAAGGAGAGTTGCGAGGGGTTAAAGGCGTTCATCAGAGGAGCATATCTGCGGGTGTAGCCAAGATTGATATAGACATAAAGGGTGACGCCCAATCTCTTGCTGATGAATTGGCCACCAAGAGTTTTCAGAAGTTCTCGATCAATATAACCAAGATGACACAGAACGCGATCGAACTTACCATCCTCCCCAAGTAATGCACTGTTTTGAGAGGGAGTGTACGTGAGATGTCCCAGACTTAGCCTCTTCTTCTTAATGTTGGTCTTCACTTTCAGTGGTTGTGTGCCGAGGACATCTCATTATGTGACGCCGGATTATAAAGAGAGGGTGCCGACGTCAATTGCCGTGTTGCCTGTTCAGAATGAAACCGTGGACATGGATGCGCCGAAAGTGTTCAGAACATGGCTGGTTGGTATGGTTACCCATAAAGGGTATGTCTCCCCTCAGGCGTCGGTTATTGATTCAAAACTCCTGGAAAGGGATATAAGGGAGGCAGGTCAGCTTGGTTCCATGACCCCTCACGAGATAGGGGGGCTCCTCAGTGTTGATGCGGTGCTATATACTACGGTGACGGAGTGGAGTACTACCTATCTGGTGAGTTACGCCTCAATAAAGGTGGGAGCCAGATTTCAGATCTTTGATACGCGGACAGGACAGGAACTCTGGAAATCGGAGCATGAAGTTGCTGAACGGAAGTTCGCGTTGGATGAGGATGCCATAGAGGAGATCTTGACTTTTACTCTTTTGCGCAGATATGATCCTTACGTCAAGAAACTTATCAATGCTGCATTTTCCACGTTACCCAACGGTTACAGGCATATACCCCCTGGAAAGCACCGCAGGCATATCCCTCGCAAAGTGAGGGATAGACTTATTTGTCCGTTTTCTCTACACCCTTTCACGGGTGAAGGGGAGTATTCGGTGTGCTCTTTCACATTTTTTGAAGACTGAAAGCTATATACAAGAAGAGGAGTTAGCTATGATAAACAGGAAGACGGGGATGAAGGCTGGACATATCTTCATTCTTTCAATTATCCTTTTTCTTTCCGGTAGTTGTGCTACTAAAATCCCTCACAGTATTATGCCTGACTACCAGGATAAGATGCCGACGTCAATTGCCGTGTTGCCTGTGCAGAATGAAACCACGGACATGGATGCAGGCGGTGTTTTCAGACCAAGGCTCTATAGCATAATTCTCAGTAAGGGTTACGCAACACCCGCGGTCGCAGGGGTCGACTCCTTACTCGCCCAAAAGGACATAAGAGAGGCGGGTCAGCTTGGTTCCATGACCCCCCTGGAGATAGGGGAGCTTCTCAATGTTGATGCGTTGCTGTATGCGACTGTGACGGAGTGGAGTACCACTTGTTTGGTGGTTTACTCTTCAGTAAAAGTGGGCGCCAGGTTTCAACTCATAGATGCAAGGACCGGGGGACAGCTTTGGGAATCAGAGCACGAGGTCGCGGAGAAAAAGTTTGGACTCGACAGTGATGACATGGTCGACAACCTGTCCTTTGCTGCCTTGCAGGGATATGAACCTTACGTGATGCGGTTGATTAACATGACATTTTCTACATTGCCCAATGGGCCTCGCTATGTTCCGTCTAAAGGCGGACGCGGCTGCCTGGGGCCGTAAGGGGTATGATGCCCTATGCGACATGGCATGAGTTATGTGCCATGAGTTATGAAGTTACACTTTAAAAGACTAAATTATGGGAGGATAGGTTATGTTGAGTAAGAAAATCATGACGTTCTTAGTTACTGCATTATTCTTGTGTACTTTTGGCTGCGCCCATATGCCCACGATGACAGCGGCTCCCGAGAAAGAGGAGCCCGCACCGCCCAAGATAGCGTCCAAAGGTCCTAAAAAGAGGGTTGGGATAGTGGATTTTGTGAACAAGACGGCTTATGGCAAGGGAAGATTGGGATCGTCTGCTTCCGATATCCTGACTACTGAGCTTTTTAAGACAGGAGCATTCATCATGGTCGAGAGAGAGCAATTACAGAAGGTTCTGGGAGAACAGGCCCTGGGACAGTCGGGTGCGGTTAACCCTGCGACAGCCGCCCAGGCAGGGAAGATACTAGGTTTGAACGCCATCGTAACCGGTTCCATATCCCAGTTCGGTGTTAAAACAGAGGGAAAGGATTATGGTGTATATAAGCAGAAGGTTCAGAAGGCAGAATGCACCGTGGATGTCAGGGTAGTGGACACCACTACGGGACAATTGCTTTTTGCTGATTCAGGCTCCGGTGTCTTCGAAAAGAAGATCTCTGAAGTGTTGGGGTTTGGGCAGCGTGGTGGTTATGACGAAACAATGGGGCAGAACGCATTAAGGTCTGCCATCGTGAAATTTATGGATAACCTTGTCAGGCAGTTGCAGACCGTAGAGTGGAGCGGAAGGGTTGCGAAGATAAGCGGCTCAAATGCATATATAAATTCCGGCAAGGATGTGGGGTTAAATATCGGTGATGTTTTGGGAGTTTATTCATTGGGCGAAGAGATCTATGACCCTGAGACCCATGTTTTGTTGGGGAGAGAAGAAGGTCAGATGAGAGGTGAACTGATGGTTACAGGTTATGTGGGAAGCAACCTAACCAAGGTTGTCATCAAGTCCGGGATGGGGCTCAAGGTCAATGATGTGGTCAAGCTTAAACCATAGCGAGTTTTCTTTCCATCCACAGGTTTCCTTCAATACGCATTAGGGCGGGCGTTTCGTCTGTCAGAAAGGTATTTCAGTATGAAGAAAGCGGTCTTTGTATCTCTGGTTCTGGTCTTTATTTTATTGGGGTGTGGTACCCCGAGAGAAGCTACCATAGGCGTGGGTAACGAAGGGGCATTGAAGATTCTCTGCAATCCCTCTGATGCAGAGGTTTTTATAGACGGGGTTTCCATGGGAGAAACGAACAGATATGATGGGAAGCCAGGCTATATAAAACTCAGCAGTGGTACCCACAAGATAGAGATAAAGAAAGAGGGTTATGCCCCTTATAGTCGGGATGTCTATGCCAGTCACTCACTACAGACTATTGAAGTGACATTAAGAGCGTTGGAATAGTATATCCATGAGAAAGTTCGGATCGGCAATATATTTGAGTATACTACTGATACTGAGTCTTTTGTTTGTATCTGCCTCTCTTTGTAAGGAGACCGGAGCTCCCGAAGACCGGGCTATCGTTACCTTGCTCCGGGGGAAGGCCTTCGCCTTGCATAAAGGAGAGGTTGACAGGATTCCTTTGAAGGTACAGGATGTGCTCTATGAAGAGGATAGGGTGAGTACAGGTGAAAAAGCTTTATTAGAGATAAGGCTGCCGGATGGAAGTTTTGTTCGATTTGCAGATAACACTAGCTTCAAGGTCAGTGATTTGAGCTATGAGATGGAAAGTGGAAGCAGAAGCTTCAAGCTCAGATTGTTTTTGGGCAGGAGCTGGGCTAATGTCAAAGAACTTGTGGGGAGAAACAATGGATTTGAGATCACTAGTGAAAATGCTGTGGCAGGGGTCAAAGGCACTGTCTATAGAATGAACGTCAGGAAAGATAAGTCAGTGCTTATCAAGGTCTACAAGGGGAGGATACGTGTGACTGGTCCTCCTAGGGAGATCCCCAGACCCGTCTCTGAAGTTGACGGACCCAGGGAGGTTCCAGGCCCCCGACAGGTGCCGGGACCTCGCGAAGTTAGCCTGGAGGAGTGGGAATACATAGTAAAGGATATGCAGAAAATAACTATTACGCCTGAGGGAAAGGCATTAAAACCCGTGTCCTTTTCACGAGAAGAGGACATTAATGATTGGGTTTTTTGGAATAAGCGGAGAGATGAAAGGATAAAGATAGATTCAGAGGGTAACATGTAATTCTATGAACACACCCAATCTTTTAACCATTCTCCGCATAATATTAATCCCGGTCTTTATTATTTTTCTCATTAATGGCCATTTTGGTTCTGCTTTGTTGATCTTTATCCTTGCGGGTGTCACTGACGGTCTCGATGGGTTAATTGCCAGGGTCTATAAACAGAAAACGGTTTTAGGCTCTTACCTGGTTCCTGTAGCGGATAAGCTCCTTATTGGCTCGTCCTTCATGGTTCTTACTTTCTTGAAGATCGTTCCCAGTTGGCTGACAGTGACTGTTGTGAGTCGTGACATCCTGATAATTATCGGGATAATGGTCTTCTTCTTTACTTCCCACAAGGTGGTAGCCAAGCCAAGCATTGCCAGCAAAATTACCACTTGCCTTCAGCTTCTTACCATTTTCAGTGTCTTATTAAATAATTACTCACACATGATCGATGATAATATCTTATCTGTCATTATCTGGGCTGCAGGGATTTCCACAATAGTCTCAGAGGCTCACTATATTTACCGGGGAAGCAAGATCCTGAGCGAGGAAGAGGACAAGGAGGATCCTGTGAAAGTGATCAATCCAAAAGCAATCTATGGGGGATTACCGCAACTGTGAAGGATAAACTATGGACTTCCTGCTGGAGTAATGCCATGTATGCAAGATCATCGTTAATGCTTTTTGTAAACGTATTCTTGTTCCTGTCTCTCGTGTTGAGCTTTCCAGGAATCTCGCATCCTGTCGAGGTCGTGAGCTTCATAAGACGGATTACGGGCGACGACATGAAGAAGGTGAGCTCTGTAATGGTCGATCAAAACGGGTACATTTATGTTTTGAACAGGGGGAAGGACCAGATACAGGTCCTTGACCCGACGGGGAAGACGACTCGGCTCCTGGGAAAAGGAAAGGGCAGTAAGCCCGGGCAATTTAGGAAACCTCGCGGCCTCATCATGGGGAAAGAGGGGAATATCTATGTGTCTGATACTGGTAATCACAGAATTCAGGTGTTCGCCCCGAATGGGGGCCTTCTTATGACCATCGGTGAAAAGGGTTCGGACAAAGGCGAGTTTTCATGTCCGGTTGGTTTGGCCGTCGATGAACTTCAGAATATATACGTAGCGGATTCCGGAAACAATAGGGTGCAAGTCTTCAGTCGTCATGGAATATTCGTTATGACCTTTGGGGAAAAGGGGGAGAGGATCTCCCAATTCAAGAATCCTACAGGCATTGCAGTCGATAAGAAGGGCAGGATATATGTGGCCGATTCGGGAAATAACAGGATACAGATATTTAGATCAAATGGCGACTTCTTAAGGGTTTTTGGAAAGAAGGGGGCAGGGAGAGGAAAATTTGATAATCCCACAGACCTGGATATCGATAAGAGGGATAGACTTTATGTGTTGGATAGCGGAAACAACAGGATACTGGTCTTCAACCTAGATGGCAGGTTTGTAGCAGAGATTGGGACCAAAGGTAAGGAAAATGGCCAGTTCAGGGAACCGTTGAACATGACCATAGATTCAATGGGGCATATCTATGTCTCCGACACAGGGAACAACCGGTTACAAGAACTTGCCTTCGGGGAAGTGGAAGGGGTTAGCATAGGAAAGGATGAGGGGGGCGATGTTCCGAAGCTCAGGATGGCTGTACTGGACTTCAGGAATAACAACCGTGAAGCAACCGGCTATGGATTCATTATATCTGATATGTTTACCACTGCCCTGGTTCAAACCGGTTGTTTTGAGCTGGTTGAAAGAAAGGAATTACAGAAAATCCTCGGAGAACAGACCTTAAGCCAATCCGGTGCCCTAAAAGATGTCCAAAATATCGGAGAGCTTTTGGGCGTCGAAATGGTAGTTACTGGTAGTGTCGCGAAGTTTGGCTCCTTGGTCGAAACTGACATTAGGGTGATCAACGTAGAGACCGGTAAGATTGAGATCGTCCAGACCGAAAAGACCGAGAGCGATTCGGAATTACGTAATATGGTTGTGAGGATGGTAAGAAAGATAAGGGATGTTCATCGTATGATGGCAACTGGCCCCAAGATTCCAGTTGGCCTCACAGCAATTGGACAGGTCCGTCAGGTATCGTTGAGGTGGGATGCAAATACTGAACGCGACCTGGTAGGATATAAGATATATCGCAGTGGTTCTCCCAACAGTGAATTCCAACAAGTAGCGAAGGCAATAGAGAACAGGGTTGTGGACACGGGGCTGGAGGATGGAAGGACTTACTACTATAAGGTAGTGGCTTTTGACCGGGACAGCCTAGAGAGTGAGATGTCAAGTGTGGCATTTGCCACAACGGCGATGGCCACAGACGCCCCCGGTAACGTGGAGGCGGAGCACGATGTAAGAAGTATTCGATTGGCGTGGTCTTCCAGTTCTCAGAGCAACGAGTGTGGGCTGAAACTCAAGGGATACCGAATTTGGAGGAGTGATTCAGAGGAAGGAAATTATGAGATGATTGGCGAGATTGGCCCCATTAAAAAGCCTTTGTTTAGAGATACAAAATTAATGGATGGGACAACATATTTCTACAGGATTTCTGCATACAGTGAGAATGGCTCAGAGAGTCGTGGGTCGATACCCGTATCAGGTTGTACTGTGAGGATACCCACAGGGCTGAGGGCAGAGGGTGGTCTGGCGAGAAGGGTCTTGCTAAGATGGGATATGCACCCCCATGAGGGTGTGAAAGGATACAAAATTTACGGAAGCACGGATAAGCGTAGTTTTGTGGAGATTGGGGATATAACCTCAAGAAAGAAGACGGTCTACTACTACCAAAATAAGAAGGATGGCGGACAGTTGGAGGATAATGCCACGTACTATTTCTATATATCAGTTTACAATAGAGAAAAGGCGGAGACAGGAGGGTCACTAGTGGTGTCTGCCGGCACTAAACCTCTCCCGCAGTCCCCTGCCGGGTTGGAGGCGTTGAATAACAGAGCTAAAGAGGTAATCCTAAGGTGGAACGGAAATCCGGAGGGAGGGATCAAGGAATACAGGCTATTCAGGGCGTACTACCCCGATGGAGATTTCGAGAAGATCGTTGCTCTGACAGGGCAAGAAGCCTATTACGTTGACAAGAACCTGGAAGATGGCACCATGTATAGGTATAAGGTTCAGGCTGTGGATATGGATGGTTTGGAAAGCCCGCAGTCCGAAATAGTAGTCGCAATAACAAGATCACTACCGACCAAGCCGAGTGGTTTGAGGGTTGCCTGTGAGATAAATGAGATAAGGTTGACATGGAATGTCAACCCTGAACAGGATGTTACAATATATCTAGTGTACGAAAGAGGGATGCTTGGGAGTAACCTGGTTGGAGAGACAGACACTAATGAGTTCAGGATAACCGTTACCAAACCCGAAAAGAAGCATGAATACCAGATCACTGCAATGGATAAGATGGGCTTAGAGAGTGCAAAATCAGATATCGTATCCGTCACATGCATATCAGCATCACCCGAAGCACAGTGAAGTACAGTGGAATGATTCTTAATGGGTGAGGGAGTCTATACGTCAGCCTGCGTGATTTTTATCCAATCACCATCGAGTCTTTGATAAGGGACGAGAAGTACTGGTATTCCAATAATTTGCTTGACAAAAATCGATTAGTGATACAAAATACGAACAATAATTTGACGGGTTTCCTGTTACGTAGGCACGTAGCTCAGGGGGAGAGCGCTACCTTGACGCGGTAGAAGTCGGCGGTTCGAAACCGCCCGTGCCT
>JAUXHQ010000178.1 GCA_030621455.1 Deltaproteobacteria bacterium | reverse complement strand
AGCGTGTTCATCCGTTACACGAGAAAGGGCAGTATCGGTTAAGACAGATACGCGGTTTTCGGCAAGCATTTTCAGAAGATATTGTTTATTGGCCTCAAAGACATCTGACAGTATACTATCCATCTTTTCCACTATGGTCACCCTTTTGTCTTGTTGACTCAAGTATATGGCTGTTTCGCACCCGATCAATCCACCTCCGGCAACCACCACATTTTTCCCGGCAGTCTTTTTACCCAAAAGAACATCAGTTGCAGTAACGACGATGTGCTTTTCAATGCCCGGCAGGTTCGGGATTATGTGCTTTGATCCTGTAGCCACTATCACTACATCCGGTCCTATTTCTTCGACAATGCCCGGGGTAACCTCCTTCCCCAATTCAATTTTAACCGTTTTCTTTGCCAGTTGGTTAACATAATAATCTTGCAGAAGGGATACATCCTTCTTAAAATCAGGCACTGATCCGGGTATGAGATGTCCACCCAAAACGCTACCCTTTTCAAATAATGTCACCCTGTGACCCCTCAATGCGGCAACCCTAGCCGCTTCCATGCCTGCTATACCGCCGCCAACCACCAGCACGGTCTTTGACCTTTCCGCGGGTTTTATATCCAGATCCTTCTCATTACCACAAGCAGGGTTCACTGCACAGCTTATTGAGTTGAGTTCTAACCCTCTGCGTAAACACCCCTCATGACATCCGATGCAAGGGAGAATCTCCTCTGTCCTTCTTTCCAGTACCTTGAGCGGCCAGTAGGGGTCTGCCAAGAGCGGTCTTCCCAATGCAACAAAATCTGCTTTTCCCTCTTGAAGAACATCTTCTGCCAATCCAGGATAACCTAGTCTTCCTACTGTTATCACTGGAATCTTGACATCCTTCCTTACCGTTTCTGCCATGTCTACCATGCAACCGGGTGGTTGGTAGTTTGGTGGATGGGGCCAATACCAGTTATCATAACATCCGGCATCAACATGAAGGGCATCCACCCCGGCCTGTTCGAGACGCCTAGCAATTTCTATAGATTCATCAGCATCACGTCCCCCCTCGATGTAATGTTTTACCGCATATCGAAAGATCACAGGAAAGTCTTTACCAGCACGGCATTTTATGATCTCAATTATCTCAAGTATAAATCTGAGCCTCCCATCGAGGTTTCCTCCATACCTATCGGTTCGCCTGTTCCATATTGACGTGATAAACTGATCCATCATGTATCCTTCATGACCATGCAGTTCTATTCCGTCAAAGCCAGCTTCGGCAACTATGTCAGCAGCATTGCCAAAAGAATTGACCAGCTTTTCCACTTCTTCTGTGGTTAACTCCCTTGTTATCTTGCTCAGGTCCCAGACATTTGGCAACGCAGAAGGTGCCACATTATCAAGTCCCAAGGCTAACTGGAAGTGTGGAGAAAGAACACGCCCAAAGCCCGCCGATAGTTGGACTACAATCTTGGTGCCGTAATCGTGCACTGAATCAGTTAATTCCTTTAACCTCGGTATAACGTCACGAGTGTCACTCCTCAGCAGGGGGCTTATACCCTTTTCCATTAACGGTTTGAATTCTATTTCCAGCGTAGGCAAGCATATGCCGCTTACGATCAAGCCCACTCCACCTCTTGCCCGTTCAACATAGTAATCTATCCCTCGTCTTGAAATCCTTCCGTCTTCCTCGGTTAGCCCCAGTATGCCCATAGGGGCCATCACAACCCTGTTCTTGATGGACAGCTTGCTAATATTTCCAGGCTCGAATAGCCTCATTATCTCGGACATAGACAGACCTCCTCATTATATTTTTCCGTAACCTCTTAAAAAATCGCGACCTGTGCAGTTACACAAATCCAGTGTCTTGAAGTGTCTCTGATGATTCAGTTAACAGGATTGCGTTAAGCTGCAAACCTGACCAACTGCACAGGTCGAAAAATCGGGGCATGAGCCACCCTGAGATGGCCTCGTCCCCTATCTACTCTTGGAAGGCACCTTAACTATTACCGGCAACTCCATTTCTCTCTCTCCACGTCGCACCTTGACCAGTGTTGTATCACCATCCTTTCTTGCAAAAAGAATGATTCTAAGCGTTTCAAAGTCCTCTACCCGTTGGTTGTCAACGGCCAGAATGATGTCCCCCTTTTTCACCCCCCCCTCCTTGGCGCCGCTTCCCGGCAGAAAATCCATAATCTTCAAAGATCCGTCTTTCGTCTCGGCAACCACCATGAGCTTGGGGGGTTCTTGGACATCTTCGGCATTGGGAAAGACGACAAAATCTGCCAGCCCGGTTTCCAGAGGCACTTGGGGGTCCGGCAGTATAACCGAATAGGCCTCTCTGATCCTCCTGAATGCCCTCTTGGGGATGCCGGAGCCATAGGAAAGGTGACCATTGCCCGCCAGGACGACCATTTGGTAGCCAGGGTTCTTTGCCAGAAACCGTTGAATGTTCTCTGCCATGGTCTCGTCCCGGAGTACTTGAGCCTGGCAAAAATTGTCGAAGGTAGGCGGGGCATCTCGATCGGAGAACTGTTCCCGGTGCTGGGCGAATACAGACCTGAGTCGTGCCTTGTATTCAGCGTCCATGAAGTCCATGCCTTGAGGAACGAGATCTCTCTCTTCTGTTGTGAGACCTTTGATACCCTTTCGAGATACTTTCTTTACCACTTTATGGTCCAGGTTAAGGGCGATAACGGGAATGTTACAGTCACGGGCATATTGTAAAATATGTCGATAGAGATAGTAGTTGAACCTCCATGTGGCGAAGTAGTGGGATTCTCGTAGAAATGCCTTCTCATCGATCTTCCCTGAGATATAGTCGTCGAGTGCCGTTTGATAAGGCCGCTGAAACATCTCCATGCCGACAGCGAGCTTAGAGTTATACTGATGAAGCCCTTTGATTACTTCCATTTGCATGAGGTGATCAGCATAACGGTCATGCTTTTCTCCCACATATACGATGGCCATGTTGGCTACACAGGAAATAATTTCCGGGAGAGACTGTATGGCCTTTAGAGGAACCCCCAATGTGGGCAGCCGGGCCGTGGAGTAGATGCCTCGATCGCTTTCGCAGGCAGCCTTTTCCCAGTTGGTTCCTTTCGAGAAGTCAAGATAACTACAGTTCCCCATTGCACGTTTCACTCTTTCAATACCTTCCAGATCCTTATCCACTCTTCCCCTGATTTCCAATTTCTCATCCACCTTACGGGCTCTTTCATAGAAATTCAGCGCTTTCGTCAACTTTCCCATACTCTCGTAAACATGGCCGATATTATATAGGTCCATGCTGATACCAGGTCGGCACTCTATCTCCTTATCGATCCTCAAGGCCATCATGTAGTATTCAATAGCCGGTCTTAACTCCCCCCCGGCCTCATAGACCCTGCCCATGTTGCTCAGATTGTTAGCCATTCCTCTGGTGTTTCCTTCCCTCTCATTTATGCCGAGGGCCTTTCGATACAATTGCAGGGCTTTATCCCGATCTCCTGTATAGTTATATGCAAGGCCCAGATTATTCAGTCTGACTGCGGCCCCTTCCCGGTTTCCACTATGTTCATCAATCCGCATGGCTTCTTCAAACTTCTCCATAGCGTCTTTCACACGACCCCTGGCGAGTAAGACATTACCGATATTGCTAAGACTGGCGGCTTTCCCTAATGAATCACAGCTTTCTTCGTTTATCTTCAACGCCTCTTCAAAATACTGCGAAGCCCGATCCAGGTCTTTCATGTAATAGTATACAGTGCCCATATTGTTCAGATCCGCGGCAATCCCCTCTCTGTTATCAATGCCTTCATTAATCATCAGTGACCTCTGGAAAAGGTCAAGGGCCTTGTGAAAATCGGCATTTATCAAATATTCAGAACCCTTTTGACCAAGCTCAAACGTCCTGGCCTTTCTTTCGGGCAAAACCTTTGCACCACTGCAACCAAGCAGAATGACAAGCATGAATAGAATGGACCGACTTGTATTTTTCATTACTTATGAGACTCTTCCCTGCCGTCAATACTTATGCTTCCTATGGGGTCCGGTTCATTTATGTGCGCGCTTATGGGCCAGATCTTCTCCACAGACTTCATAATCTTGCGGGCGTCTTCCATGCTCTCTTGGCCCGTATTCACAATTTGAGGGATATTGCCAATTGATTCTTTGATGTCTTTTACGCCCCCGGACATATCTTTTACCAATTCGCACATATCAGAGCTTGCTCTTTCCATGTTCTGTGCGGTCTTCTTAAGCATCACAGTTGTTTCCATCACATTGTCATACAGTTCCCTTCCTTTGATAACAGCACCCAGGTTCCCTTTCCCTGCATCAATTTCGCCTGTTATACTCTCCAGATTGCCAAGGGTCTCTGCGAGACTCTTGGTTGCCCCGCTGATATCGTTCGTGATCTCCTCAACGTTACCCGTTATTTCACCCATAGAATTGTTCATCTTATATGTAATTTCTCTCAGGTTGGCTGCTATAGCATGTGATTCTTTGTTGAAGTCCTCTGTAATAGACTTTATGTTATCAAGGGTCTCTGCCATCTTCTCCATGGGAGATTTGAAGTCTATGTCCGCCACCATATCGGAAAGCTCCCTGGTCTCCTCGGACCTAATCATCCCCCCCTCAGGCAGCAATGCCCGGGACATTGAACCAGCGGAGATTTCCATCACCTTGCTCCCAATTATGGGGCCCGAAATCCTGGCCACAGAATCAACTCTTATCCTGTCCCTGTATGTATCCAAGACACTGAGGGTAATCTCCACCCTGTTGTTCTTGTCCAGACGAATATCTTTTATGGCGCCTATCTGTATTCCTGCGAGAATGACCTTTGCTCCCGGTTCGATGCCGCCGGCACTATCGAAGACAGTCACAAAGGTGTGTCTCTTTTCGAACCATCTCTGACCCCGTCCAATAAAAACCAAGGCAATTGCAAGTACAACCACAGAGAATAATATGAATGCCCCCACGTATTTGTCGAGATGTCTGACCCTAAAGTACATAACCTACCTCTTCCCCGAAATAGGGGGATGGTTCCATGGCCCGTGATGAAATATCCTGCACATATCAAACCTGATCCCGCGT
>JAUXHQ010000243.1 GCA_030621455.1 Deltaproteobacteria bacterium | reverse complement strand
ACCGATTCGTCATCCCCTCTCTCCAGAAGTGCAATGATCTCTCCCATCTTTTTCGTCAACTCAGCCGCCCAGACCTTAAAAGAGAGGGATGTTTCCACCATGCCTGAGAAGTGGTCAATGATCTTTCGTCTCTTTAAAGGATCCAAACCAGCGGTTAATGGACGTCTGCGTCTTTGTTGAAGAGGCCGTGCCAGACGTTTGCTGATAGCCCGTTTATAAGTGAAAACAATACCCGACAAGATACTCAGACCCATCCCGGTCAGCACACCGGTGATAAGGGAAAACTCGGAAGGGTAGTCAAAGGCCAGGACTGTACAATCTACCTCTGCATCACTTTTAGCCTCCACCAATACCTCCACCGGATGCTCGGACGAGAGGCGGAAAAGAACATTCAGATGTTGATAGAGTTGTCTTTCCTCAAAGCTATTAAAGTAATCATGACCAAGCCTGGAAAGGTGTTCCTGTAAAAACTTTTCATCAACATGGGGACAGGCATCCTTGAATGCAGCAAGAGAGGGTTTCATGAGGATCGTTTTCCTGTAACAAACCGCCTGGAGTCCAAACTACTGACTCCGGCGGGTATCTTGGAATGAGGAACCATTATGATGACTTAAACCTCGACTTTGGCCATTTTCATTTTGTGCGAGCTTGGCAAAGAGGGCTGCGTCAGTCTTTAAAAGAGTATATGGGATACATTCTTTCATTTCAAGGGGAAAGTGAGCGGCCTCATTCGTGGCTCCCATACAACCTGAGTAGAATGAGATTTTTACCAGTGCTCGGAATCACACCAGGACGACGATTTGCTCTCAAGCCAATGAGATTGTATCATGAGTAATGATTGCGATGGGCAGTCACCAGAGACTGTCGTTATGGCATCAATCCGGAATGGATATTTTGTGCCAAAGTATCGTTCTCAACAGGTGGCAAGAAACAAGGGCCAGGCAATGACATGAAATATAGATAAATCAATAGCTTATCCATATTTTGATTGACAGGATTTGTGTATTTGGGCTTGACCGTTTCAAGATTCTGGTATATAGTGCGTCGATAAAATTTAGATCTGTTCGATTAGAAAATGATCATTCTAATAATTCTCGAAGAACTTGAAAAACCAAGTGAATTCTCAATTTAGGTAGTAGATACAATGCGAATAAATATCGAACATGTGGGTTGGGGACACCTAACGTATGAGATTAGAGAGATTGTGACTGTAGCCCAGGAATTGATGAACCTGGGAGTTGCCATAACCTGGGAAAACATAGGTGATCCTATCCTGAAAGGAGAAAGGATCCCCCGGTGGATCAAAGATATCATCGCGCAATTGGTGTCTCAAGACAAGACCTATGCGTACGTAGCAACACAGGGGATTCTAGAAACTAGGGAGTTCCTTGCTGAACAGGTGAATCAGCGGGGAGGCTATCAGGCCACAGCGGATGATATCGTCTTCTTCAATGGACTGGGAGATGCTGTTGCCAAAATATTCGGTTTTCTCAAGAGAGAAGCTCGGGTAATCGGTCCGTCTCCTGCTTATTCTACACACTCCTCAGCGGAAGCGGCCCATTCGGGATATGATCATTTGACTTACGACCTCGACCCTGAGAATAAGTGGATGCCCGATCTTGAAGACCTTGAGAACAAGGTAAAGTACAATGATTCGATCGCCGGCCTCCTCCTGATCAATCCGGACAATCCAACCGGCGCAGTATATCCTCGATCGGTCCTGGAAAAGATGGTCGATTTAGCGAGGCGTTACGATATCTTTCTCATCTGCGATGAGATTTACGCTAACATTGTATATAACGGGGTTGAAACCCTACACCTGAGCGAGATAATAGGAGAAGTCCCGGGCATGGCCTTACAGGGGATTTCCAAG
This sequence comes from Deltaproteobacteria bacterium, assembly GCA_030621455.1. Classification (GTDB taxonomy): domain Bacteria; phylum Desulfobacterota; class UBA8473; order UBA8473; family UBA8473; genus JAUXHQ01. The sequence goes on along the minus strand of JAUXHQ010000243.1, from coordinate 1,650 downwards.
GAGTTTCCATGGCCTGGGAGCCGATGTGGATGGATTGAGATCTTCAATCAGGGGACAAACTCGGAGTTCAAGAGATATGTCAGGAGTCTGATAAACGCCAAGATGCTTGAGGTGTGCTCAACGAGTCTACCTCAGTATTCGATCCCCCTGGTCATGGGTGACCCGAGGTACCAAGAACACTTGAATATTCGAAGAAAGATCTTTGAGTATCGGGCGAATGAGGCATGGGAAGTATTTTCTAAAGTTGAGGGCATAAACGTAGTCAAACCCCAGGGTGCCTTCTACATGTCTGTAGTCTTTAAGGATGACATCCTGAACGAAAAACAGACTCTACCCATCGAGTCCCCTGAGGTGAAGGAGTTTGTGGAAAAGAGGGTAGAATGTGTGGAAGCGGATAAGCGTTTTGTATATTATCTGCTGGGCGCCACGGGTATATGTGTTGTGCCTTTGACGGGTTTTTGCTGTACAAGGAAAGGCTTTCGTGTGACCCTCCTGGAGACGGATGATAAAAAGCGCAAATGGACATGGGAAACCATTGCCGGGTGTATAGAGGAGTACATTGCTTCGGCCTGGTAAGGGGAAAGGTGAAGATGGTGGCTACAGCATTAGACGAAAATCTCATCTTCTTTCGAACAAAAGTCGCTCGTTTTGCTGAGTGCCATATCGGGTCAAGGTCTGACTTACACTCCATGAGCGAGTTCCCTGGTGATATCTGGGATAAGATGGGGGAGGAAAACCTGCTGGGTCTCAGCCTTCCGGTGGAATACGGAGGCATCGGGAAGGACTATCTCTCAATCGTTGTGGCCGGAGAAGCACTCGTCCGGTGGGGGCACAACATGGGAATTACCACTTCCTGGCTCATCCACCTTGCTGTGGCCCGCTACTTAATTATGGGTTTTGGAAACGAAAGGCAGCGTGCTATCTATCTGAAAGGGTTTGCCAGCGGCAAGATTACTGCCTCCATAGCTGTTTCAGAACCTGGTAGAGGCGCCCATCCGAAGTATCTTGAAACCTCGGCATGTCGACAAGGTAATTTCTACATCTTGAATGGAGAAAAATCCTATCTGACGAACGGCCCAATAGCAGACCTCTTTGTTGTTGTTGCCTCGACCGGAGTTGAAGGAGGACGAAAGCGCTTTACCGCTTTCCTTGTGCCAAGGGATACTGCCGGTCTGTCCGTGACAGAACCGATGGACCTTGATTTCTTGCGACCATCTCCACATGGAGGGATAATACTCTCCGATTGTTCCGTTCCCGCGTCACAGGTTCTCGGGGAAAAAGGTTCTGCCTATGACGAAATGGTTAAACCGTTCAGGGAGGTGGAAGACACCTTAATGATGGGTCCTCTGGTTGGCGGTATGGAAAGGGAGGTTGAGATTTTTCGGAACCTGAGCGTAAGACACGGTGTTAACCATACAGAGGAACTGACGAGAGATGTGGGTGAATTGCAATCGATTCTCGACACTCTACGTATAATAGCTTACGAAGCGGCAAAGATGCTGGACAGTTCAGTTGAACACCGTGAATTTTCTTCTCTCTTAATCTCTTTCCGAAACCTCTCACGACGATTTCAAGACCAATTTGAGTGCCTTGTCAAAAGGGCAGGGATCGGGGACGACAAGGACCTCCGTGTTGCAGCCCATGATCTGA
>JAUXHQ010000016.1 GCA_030621455.1 Deltaproteobacteria bacterium | reverse complement strand
CTGAAGATGAGATGTACAGATGTGATACTTATTTCATGACAGACCCTTAGCGCCGTTTTTCTCAGGAGCTCATTTATGGATGGGCACAACTTAGCTTTGATTGGTTAAAAGATGCCGATTCTGAAAAATATAAAAATCAATTTAACGGTTGAGGCACTTCTTGATCAGGGCCTTCAGGCCAAGTATACTTCAAAGATAGAAAAAGAGGTAACAACAGCCATTGATCTTTCCAAACAACTACTGCAACCAAAAGTGGCTTACCAATGGGTCGAGGTCCTTGATGTACAAAATGGCCGTATCGTTTGTTACAATTACCAATCAAACAAAATAAACGAATTTGTTGTCGGAGCTATTGACTCGTTACTGGCTGAAACAAAATTCATACTCGTCAGTATCTCTACAATCGTTTCCAAACTGGATGAAAGCATACTCGCACTGAATCAATCAGGCAATTATCTTATGGCATATCTATTAGACCATATCGGTGTGATTGCTCTAGAACAAATCAATACAGTTGTATGTTCTTTGGCGGAAAAAAAAGCTCAAAACAGAGGTTGGGGGGTAAGCCCGTTTATAAGCCCCGGTGGCTTTGAGGGATGGGAGTTGGAAGGACAGAAAACACTGTTTGAACTTGTCCCTTTTGATAAGATTGGTGTGCATTTGAATCCTGCAGGGATGATGAGTCCTCTAAAATCAGTATCCGGTATTATTGCGATTGGGCCTGGATTTGCCTCCGGCAAGGTTGCTCCTCTTTGCAGCACTTGTAATCATGTTTTAGTCTGCAAGAAACATAACAGAGAAAAAACAAAAGAGGTGATTTCATGAGAGTTGCTGTTTGTCAAACCGCACCGGTTTTACTTGACGTGAAGGCCAATATTGAAAATATTCTCGCTCATATTCACCAATGCAAGGAGAAAGGTGCTGAGCTGATTGTTTTTCCTGAACTGGCGCTCACTGGGTATTTTGTGGGTCTGGATTACCATAAAGTTGCTCTTCGCATTGATTCTGCTGAAATTCAACAACTGACGGCCGCAACCAAAGGTACTGCCGCTGTGATCGGGTTTATAGAAGAATCCCAGTCCATGAACTTCTATAATTCCGCATTGGTTGCAGTAGACGGTGAGATTCTTTTTGCATATCGCAAATTAAATCTTCCCAATTATGGCGTTTTTGAGGAGCGCAAATATTTTGCCAATGGAAAGCATATCCGTGTTTTCAAATTGCAGGATTTTAATGTTTCTGTGTTTATTTGTAACGATCTGTGGCACCCTGCCCTGCCCTATCTTGGCGTTACCGAGAAAGCAGATATTTTTATCACGATCTTCAATTCAACTCAAGATTCCATGGGGTCAGAGTTCAGCAATATTGAAAGCTGGGAAATTATCAATAAGTTTTACTCTCGTATCTTTGGGATTTACAATATTTGTGCAAATCGTGTGGGAGAAGAAAGCCCGGGAGAAAAACGGCAGTTATCGGATGATAATCAAATACAAAAGGATATGCCTGGGGTGTTTTTATTACCGGAGATTAATAAATCCTATCGATTTTGGGGCGGCAGTGAGATTATCAACCCTTTTGGTCAGCAAATTTATAAAGCAAAGCTTTATGAGCCCGATCTGATTATGGGTGAGGTTTCCAGAGATTTTATTCGAAGGAAAAAAATCTTGCTTCCCTATTTACGGAATGATGATCCTTACTTTACAAATCGTGAACTTGAGCGAATTCTTTTTAAAAAACCAGGGACAGATGATGTGGAGTAAAGAAGTGGAATAAGCAGTGGATCTGGCTTGCCATGGATAAAGATTCGAGAGAAATTGTTGGTGTATATGTGGGCCGCCGTGACCGTTCCGGCGCTGAAGGCCTTTGGGACTCATTGCCCCCAGTATACCGCCAATGCGCAGTATGCTATACAAATTTTTGATCAGCATATGATGAGAATTTTTTGGAAACAAGGCACAAAAAAATTGGCAAAGAGACTGGCAAAACCAGCTACATTGAACGCTTTAATCTTACGCTTCGCCAGAGGGTCTCTCGGCTGGTAAGGAAAACATTATCATTTTCTAAAAAGTTGGAAAATCATATAGGTGCTATTTGTAATTTTGTTCACAACTATAATTCAGACTTGGCACCCTCATTGACAAAAATCACTAAATGTTAAGCACTACCAAACATATAAAATCTATTGGAAGAGAATCGGCTTGATATTAAAAAACAAATGTGCTCTACTGAGGACAATCTATAATTCTGGGTTAGAGATTCTGTAAGGAAAGCATTGAAAGTGTCTCTTATGATTCAGTTAAAAGGATTGCGTTAAGCGATAAACCCGCTTAACTGCAAAGGTCGCAATTTTCTGAGAATCGTAGTCAAAGAGACACAAGACTACTATCGTTGCGTGGAGATGACCTATGAGTGAGGAGAGAGAGATAAAAGTACTGATGCTTGATAAGCAGGCGGATAAGGTTGGTGACCTTCTGGCGGAGTTTCTAAACATGTCCGCAAAAGAATGTGTATACACCCTTAGATGTTGCTATAGTTATGGAGATGGTTTGTCCATGTTGGATGGGGTGGATATTGCCTTAGTGGAACTTGACTTGACCAAGGAGTACTTTTCCCACGGGGATAAGGATTTCCTCCCGGAGATAAACGAGGAGAATGCCGGATACAGGTTTTTGACCCACCTCAAGAAAGGATATCCCGATATTAAGGTTGTCATGCTGGTGGACTATCCAGCGTGTGAAGATACGCCGTCCGAGATGTCGGAGATATTGAATAAGGGAGCCGATGGCTATATAGTTAAACCCTTTGTCATAAGCAAACTTGTTGAAGAGATCCAGCGTCTCTCGTAGGATTCCTCCAACCTATATCAGATGGTCGCTTGACTCCTTGTATTTTGGAAATTTCTTTTTTAACCATCTGTCAACGACATCGGGCACTAGATCCTTCACAGAACCACCCATACTTGCCACTTCTTTGATTATTTTAGAGCTGGTATAAAACCACCTGTAGCTCGTCATGAGAAAGACCGACTCAATATTTTTATCGAGTTTTCTGTTCATCAGTGCCATTTGAAATTCATATTCGAAGTCAAGTACTGCCCGAAGTCCTCGCACTACAACATGCACATTGGTTTTGTCCAAATATTCCACCAGGAGGCAATCAAAGGAGTCAGTTGTCACCCGGGGCTCATCCTTGAAAACCTCCCTGAGTATCTCCACCCTCTCTTCCATAGTGAACAAATGGGCCTTGAGTGGATTCAGCGCGACAGTCACTATAACCTCATCGAAGATATGGAGGGCCCGGTTTATCAAATCTATATGACCGTTTGTAACCGGATCAAACGAACCAGGATATACAGCAATTCTACCCATAAGAACAAATCCCCTTTATCAAAACCTGTTTACTTCTGAATGGCAAGCCCGGCAAGCCCCAATCCTACAAGGATCATGGTAATTCCACACGGCATCGTCATTCCCAAGAAAGTGAAATCCGGCTTTATAACCTTAATTATACCGTCAATAGCAAAAAGAACACCCCCCAAACCGAGACAACTTTTCGTTGCAACCTTCAAAACACGCCCCCTTTCCTCTGCTTGACACACCCTCGTCTCTATGATTGCGAGTTTTGCCCTTCAATCCTTCGATGCGCAAAGAACGAAACCAGGGTCTTGCCGTACCTTCGTTGATCGGTTATGGTGAGACTCCCAATATCCTCCCTCGCTGTCTCCTTAAAAGAGTGCTCTGCCACAACCAAAGTGTTATCCTTCAGAATATCTGATCGGGATACCCTTTCCAAGGTATCCCCCACAATGCTCCTTCCGTACGGGGGGTCCAGAAATATGAGATCAAATTTATCTCCCCTTTTCTCCAGAATCCTTATCCCTTTTGCCACGGTACTTCCGACTATTTGACTCTTATGGAAGAAACAACAAATTCTGAGGTTTTTCTCTAAGACCGATAATGCAGGGCGGTCGCTTTCAACGAAGACCGCTTTCATGGCGCCCCGGCTCAAGGCCTCGATCCCCATATTTCCCGTCCCTGCGAATAGATCGAGTATCCGTTTTTCATTGAAATCAGGTGGGAGTATATTGAAGATAGCCTCCTTGGTCTTATCGGATGTGGGCCGCGTGCTCATCCCTGGAACCGAGAGCAGCCTCCTCCCCCTGGCCTTTCCACTGATAACCCTCAATGGTCTTCAATAATATACGGTTCTATGAATAGAGAGAAAAAGCCCCGCACATTACCCTGGATGGTCAACAATTTGAAGGTGTCCCTCTATTCTCTATAAATTCTATGGCGCTCCGAAGCCTGTCGATAACTTTCTTTTTACCCAACATGGCAACGACATCATATATCCCCGGACTCGCGGTTGACCCGGTCAATGAAACCCTCACCGGTTGAGCGATCTTGACAAGCTTCAGATCCCTCTCTGCGGACACCTTTCCGAATACCGTTTCAATCGTATCTTGATTGAATGTTTGGAGGTTTCCAAACCTCTCAATCAAGGTTCGGAATATATCCATAACGTCAGGCTTCAAGAATTTTTTGGCAGCTTTTCTGTCATACTCAACCTCGTCCTTGAAAAAGAACTCAGAGGAGTCTGCCATTTCAGCCAACGTCTTACTTCTCTCTTTCAATAGCAATATAATCTCTTGCAGGGTTTCGTCATCTTTTACCCTGCACCCTCTGTTTTCCATAAATGGGATCAGTAACCTTGAAAGGTTTTCGGGTTTTTCTTCTTTAATATAGTGGGCATTCAGCCACAGTAGTTTCTTGAGGTTGAATATCCCGGCAGCTTTCCCCACATTATCCAGGGAGAATTTCTCTATCAGTTCATCCCTGGAGAACACCTCCTGATCCCCGTGTGACCAGCCAAGTCTGACCAGGTAGTTCACCAAAGCCTGGGGAAGATATCCGGCTTCTTTGTAAGCCATCACGGATGTGGCTCCGTGTCGTTTGCTCAAGCGGGTTCTATCACTCCCCAATATGAGCGGGACATGGGCGAATCGGGGGCATTTATATTCAAGCCCTTCATACAACAAGGCCTGTCTGGGCGTATTGTTCAGATGGTCATCCCCTCTGATAACATGAGTAATCCCCATGGTTATGTCATCTACCACCACAGCGAAGTTATAAGTCGGATATCCGTCAGACCTCTGTATAATAAGGTCATCCAGTTCCGAGTTTTCAAACCTAACTTCCCCTTTTATCATGTCACAGACCCTATTGGTCCCTGACATAGGGGTCTTAAATCGGATCACATGGGGGTCGGAGGACTTGGGTCTGCCCAGTTCCCGGCATTTCCCGTCGTACTTGGGCTTTCTGCCTTCGGCCAGAGCCAGCGTCCTTTTCTCTTTGAGTTCATCGGGCGTACAGTAACAATAATATGCTTTGCCTTTCGCAAGTAGTTTTTCTATATATTCCCTGTAAATGTCGAACCGATCCGTCTGGAAGTATGGGCCCTCGTCCCAAGCCAAGCCAAGCCATTCCATCCCGTTAAAAATGGCCTGAATCGACTCCTTCGTTGAACGCGCCCTATCCGTATCCTCTATTCTCAGGATGAATTTGCCGCCTGAATGTCGAGCAAACAGCCAGTTAAACAAGGCCGTTCTCGCGCCTCCGATGTGTAAATAACCCGTAGGGCTCGGTGCAAACCTGGTTCGAACCTCCAGCATGAATCACCTACAACTAAACAGGGATGTTACCGTGCCTCTTGGCAGGCCGGATTTCCTTCTTGTTTGACAATGCTTCCAGTGCACTTATTATCTTTGGGCGTGAATCACTGGGGATTATTACCGCATCGATATAACCCCTTGCGGCAGCTATATAGGGATTGGCAAACAGATCACGGTATTCCTGGATCTTCTCCTCTGTCTTGGCCTTTGGGTCCTCAGCCGCACCTATTTCCTTCCTGTGGATGACTTTCGCTGCCCCGTCGGCTCCCATTACCGCTATCTCTGCGGTAGGCCATGCCAATACGTAGTCCCCTCCCAGGTGTCTACTGCACATGGCCACATATGACCCGCCGTAAGCCTTCCGTGTAATAAGCGTGATTTTGGGTACGGTGGCTTCCGAGTAGCACCAGAGAAGTTTGGCCCCATGCCTGATTATACCGGCCCACTCTTGGCCGGTACCCGGCAGGTATCCCGGCACGTCCATTATTGTGAGGAGGGGGATATTAAATGCGTCACAGAAACGAATAAAACGGGTAGCCTTATCCGAAGCATTTACATCAAGGCAACCTGCCATAAAAAGAGGCTGATTGGCGATGATACCGATCACCCTTCCATTGAGACGTGCGAAGCATATGATGATATTCTTAGCGTAATGTTTATGAGGTTCAAAGTACTTACCGTCGTCCACCAGAGCGCTTATTACTTTTTTTATGTCATACACCTGTCTGGGGTTGTCGGGGATTATAGTATCGAGTTCCGGTGCGATACGGGCAGGGTCGTCCTGGGTTTCTATATACGGGGCCTGTTCCATATTATTTGAAGGGAGATAGCTCAAGAGCTCTATTATCAGCTCTATGGATTTTGCATCACTCTCACAGGCAAAATGGGCAACACCGCTTGTGGCGTTATGAGTCATGGCGCCGCCCAGCTCCTCAGGCGTGACCTCTTCACCCGTGACTGTTTTGATGATATCCGGACCGGTAATAAACATATAACTGCTCTTCTCGGTCATAAATATCCAGTCAGTCATAGCAGGCGAATAAACAGCCCCTCCAGCCGTCGGCCCCATTATGGCTGATATCTGGGGTATAACACCAGATGAACAGGAATTTCGGAAGAATACCTCTCCATAGCTGCTGAGGGCGTCGACACCTTCCTGAATTCTGGCTCCTCCTGAGTCATTAAAGCCAACTATGGGTGCGCGTGCCTTGAGTGCTAAGTCCATCACCTTAATTACCTTTTTGCCATGGTATTCACCCAGAGTTCCTCCCAGAGAGGTAAAATCCTGGGAGAATGCGAAAACGGTTCTGCCGTTCACAGTTCCGTGCCCGGTAATGACCCCTTCTCCAGGCACGACAGTATCTCCCATCCCAAAATCCTGACAGCGGTGCCGGACAAACATGTCTGTTTCCTGGAAGCTCCCGGGATCAAAGAGGAGGTTCAGTCTCTCCCTGGCTGTCAATTTGCCGGACTTATGATGCTTATCAACTTTCTTGGCCCCTCCCATCTCTTCTTCCTTAGCTATTTTCTCTCTCAATTCATTGATTCTGTCTTCTACATAACCCATAAGCTTCCCCCTAAATACAGTTTTTTCTCTCAGTGTCCATATATCATTAATTTGTGACGTTCTGAGCCACATATGTTCATTTCTGAATCGTTATTCATTAACATACAAGCCTTTTACTGTCAAGGGCTTTTGTTCTTCAAAGGATTTGACTTAATGACCTATTTGTTATATATAATATATATTCTTACTCTTACTTGATCATCTAGTTTTCGAAAAGTGTCCCCTGCATGCATGACGTAGTGGCATTATTCTTGCATTGCTTAGATCAGGCGTGCGTTAAACAATTTAGGTACAGACACACACTCTTATCTCCTTTGAGAGAGTTGAACTACAATTTGAATGTGGGGCTATGACAAGGCAGAAGTTGGAAGTGAAGAGCTTATGCGTATTATCTGTTTGTCTCAAGGGTTCGAGATTAGCCGTTCACATATTATACAGGCCTCGTTAAATCATGCCTTCTGTCGAGTTATTTGGAGGATTAAAATCTGAGACAGAGATTGTGGAAAAGTGCCATTTCTGGATGAAAACTAGTTAGAATTGCTGTATGTGGAGAGAATTTGCTTGACAAAATGAAATGTTCATATATTATTACGTTTTTTCTTCTACGAGAGGAAGTTTGGCAATATATAAACAGTAATAACAGCCACTTAATGCCCATCCAAAGGGGGCCGCATTCCGGCTATCTCTGCCTCAGACTCAAATGCGTTGAGTAGCTTCTCAAAAACTCAGTGGTGTTTCGCTGTGCGGCCCACACCCCGACTTTTTGAGAAATTACTACGTTGGCTCCTAAGCTAGTGAGTTTCCGTCCGGAAATGGCACTTTTCCACAATCTCTGCGTCAGTCTTCAGGATTGGTTAAGCGGGGTATGTCTATACGCCTCAGCACGATCCCTTGACCTTGATAAATTGGTCATTTCTGAACTGGAGACTTGAGGGACGGTTCCCTAGTCTGTGATGGCGTATGGAGATTTTGAAGTATTTGTCCTCGAATCCGTGGCTTTATGAAGGTGAGAGATATTGTGGGGGACTACGTTCAAAGTGCGTCTGGTCAACAGTCTCTCGATCTGGATCTTCAGTATTCGTATAACTGTAATATTTTTCAACCTGTGCAATTACTCAAACCCAATGTCTTGAAGTGTCTCTGATGAATAAGTGAACAGCATTGAGTTAAGCGTCGGCTGCTTGTTTTGTTTGCTTGTTATACGTAAGGGCCCGGGCGACATAAAAATATTCATACGAGACGAGTCATTCTATTTCACATACAGTCTTATGCAAGAGTGTAGTTCATAACAAGCAAACAAAACAAGCAGCCGGCAAGCGATAAGCCTGACCAACCAACTGCACAGTTCGATATTTTTTAGGAGTTTAATTGGGCAAAATATCTCACTCTCGGATCGATACAGGGAATGAATGTGTTGCGTTCATTATCTCGCGGGCAAAAGTCAAAAAAGGTCGTTGACCTGAAATTGAAGATTGAGGAGATAACCAGCAGTGGTTTAGCTCTGAAAGAGGTCTTGAATAAGGATTGGTTGAACGGTATTTCCCAAGGTCATAACAAGATAGAGGGTAATTTGTCTGCCCCGGTCTCCCTTGATCTCAAAATTGCCAAGTCAGAGAGAGACATCTTTATTAACGGTGTCATTAACACAGAACTGACATTGAAATGCAGTAGATGTTTAGAAGAATTTGATTATCCTCTTGACTCTCGGTTCAAATATACGCTTTGTCCGGCAGACAACGACGATATCGACGATGATTTAGGGCTGAGCAGTGAGGACTTGGAGTTTGGGTTTTATCTTGGGGATGAAATTGACATTGCTCCGCTCATCCTTGAACAGATTATCATTTCGGTCCCACTCAAACCTCTCTGCCACAATCTATGCCGAGGGCTCTGTCATCGATGTGCAAAGAATCTGAATGAAGGTAGATGTGAATGCTCCGGGCATGAAGTACTTAATATCGGATTTTCGAAACTCCGAGATTTTAAGGTTGAAAGAGGGAAGTAACATATGTTAGAAAAGAAGCTGTGAAGGAGATTTCCCAATGGCACTGCCAAAAAGAAGACATTCTAAATCAAGAACTAATAAACGTCGGACCCATCAGAAACTGTCCTCACCCAATGTGACATTGTGTCCTCAGTGTAGCGAGCCCAAGCTCCCTCACCGTGTTTGCCTTAATTGCGGCATGTATAAAGGTAAGACAGTATTGGAAGTGAAGGAGGTTTGATCAGGGAGAGCTCCATGAAGATAGCAGTAGATGCTATGGGCGGTGACTACGCCCCCGGGGTGACTATAGAGGGGGCGGTCTTGGCGGCCAGAGAGTTTGACACCCATGTTATCTTGGTGGGTCAGAAAGACTTGATCCGGGAAGAACTCGCCAAACATGATACTAAAAAGTTACCTATAACGGCAAAACATGCCTCTGAAGTCATAGGAATGGGAGAATCTCCTTCTGAAGGGCTTAGAAAGAAAAAAGACTCTTCCATAAGGGTTGCCTTCGAGCTAGTAAAGAGTGGAGAAGCCCAGGCAGTAGTCAGCGCCGGCAACTCCGGTGCAGTTCTTGCAACGGGGATCTATGTTCTGAAAAAGCTTGAAGGGGTGGATCGGCCGGCGATTGCTGCCCTTGTACCTACACTAAAAGGCGCTTCTGTACTACTAGATGGCGGGGCCAATGTGGTTTGCAAACCCTCTCATTTGATGCAGTTCGGTATTATGGGAGACGTTTATGCCAGGTACGTCTTGGGTAAAGAGAACCCAAGAGTGGGCCTGTTGAGTAATGGGGAAGAAGACAGTAAAGGGAATGACCTAACCCGGAGTGCTCATACCATTCTGAAAAACAGTTTTATTAATTACGTCGGCTATGTAGAGGGTATGTATGTCTATGATGGAAGTATTGATGTGATAATATGTGACGGATTTGTAGGCAATATAACTCTGAAGATAAGCGAAGGTTTGGTTGAGACCTTAGGTGATTTATTCAAGGCCGAAATGGGTAACGGTTTTCGTTCAAAGTTGGCTTATATTTTGGCCAGAAAGTCACTGAACAATGTGAAGGAGAGATTCGATTATTCCGAATATGGGGGTGCCCCACTTTTGGGGATAGATGGTGTCGGAATAATTAGCCACGGTAATTCATCGGCCAAGGCTATCAAAAACGGAATCCAGATGGCTACTCGCTTCGTTACCAACAGGGTTAACCCCCATCTCTTGGAGGACCTTAAGAGGAACCAGGAAGTGCAAAAATTGACTAAGGGGCATCCTGCGAAAATTTGGGAACAGATTAGGCATAAGTTTACTCACGCGGAAGAGAAATGGAAGAAACAGATGGTGAAGTCAGCAGAGAAGGAAGAATAAAAATATGGGGAGTTCTTTATGGACTATTTTTTAACAGAAGACCAAAAGATGATAAAAGAACTGTCCAGGCAGATCGCAGATGAAAAAATCATGCCTGCCAGGGCAGAACTGGATGAGAAAGAGGAATTTCCGTGGGAGATAATCAAGGTTCTGGCAAGCTCGGATCTAATGGGGTTATGCTATCCTGAAGAGTACGGGGGGCTTGGAGGAGGGACTTTTGAGAATTGTCTTGCTGTGGAGGAGATAAGCAGGGCGTGTATCGGCGTCTCCGTGTGCTTTGCAGGCACCGGTTTGGGGGCATATCCGATACTTCTATTCGGCTCCGAAGATCAGAAGAAGAGATACCTGCCGGATATAGCCAGCGGAAGAAAACTGGCGGCTTTTGGCCTGACAGAGGCAAATGCAGGAAGTGATGCTTCAGGGATCCAGACTTCAGCCGTATTGGATGGAGATGAGTATGTCATAAACGGGACAAAGCAATGGATCACTGGTGGAGGCGAAGCAGAGATCTATACAGTGATAGTTATGACCGATAAGTCACGGGGAAGCCGAGGAGCGAGCGCTCTTATAGTGGAAAAAGGAACCCCTGGGTTTACCTTTGGAATAAAAGAAAAAAAGATGGGTATCAGAGCATCGGCCACGACAGAGTTGGTCTTCTCAAATTGTCGTGTGCCCAGGGATAACCTGATAGGGAAGGCCGGGATAGGGTTCATTGTATCTATGAGGGTTCTTGACAGAACAAGGCCGGGGATTGGGGCTCAAGCCATTGGGCTGTCTCAGGGGGCCTTGGATACGGCGGTCAGCTATGCCCGAGAAAGGAAGCAGTTCGGGAAACCGATTATCTCTTTTCAGGCTGTCCAGCATATGCTGGCTGACATGGCGATTCAAACAGAAGCTGCCAGGGCCCTTGTCTATTCTGCCTGCAGGTTTATTGACAGCGGTGCCAAGAACATCTCGAAGGTGTCTGCCATGTCCAAGGTCTTTTCCAGCGATGTTGCAATGAAGGTTACGGTAGATGCGGTGCAGGTTTTGGGTGGGTATGGTTATATGCGAGACTATCCAGTGGAAAAAATGATGCGAGATGCAAAGATACTCCAAATATACGAAGGAACTAACCAGATTCAACGTAATGTGATCGGCCAGGAATTGATTAAAGAATACGCAGGGAAAAAAGATAACAGATAACAGATAACAGGGTTCCTTTTATGAACGTCATCGTATGTGTAAAACAGGTCCCGGAAACAACGGGCGTTAAAATAAATAAGGATACAAACACACTAATAAGAGAAGGTACAAAGGGTATTATTAACCCCTTTGACATGTACGCTGTTGAGGAAGGGTTGCGGATAAAAGAGAAATTGGGCGGGGAAGTCATTGCCCTCAGTATGGGGCCACCTCAGGCAGATGAAGCATTGAGAGAGGTTGTCTCTTACGGTGTTGATGGTGCTGTATTATTGAGTGACCGCGCCTTTGCCGGAGCAGACACATTGGCTACGTCTCGTACGTTGGCTAAAGGTGTCGAAAAGGTTGGGGAATTCGGTCTTATTATCTGCGGCAAGCAGGCCATTGACGGAGATACTGCCCAGGTGGGCCCTGGTATTGCCGAGAGATTGGATATCCCCTATGTTGCTTTTGTCAGGAAGATAAGGGAGATCAGTAATCATACTCTCGTAGTTGAGAGGATGATGGATGACGGATACGATGTCTTGGAAGTAACCCTTCCGGCCTTGATAACGGTAGTAAAAGAGATTAATGAGCCGAGGATGCCCTCTCTAAGAGGGAAGATGAAGGCTAAAAGTGTTGATATACCTGTCTGGGGGATTAGTGAGCTTGGGATCAGCGAAGAAGAGGTTGGGCTTAAGGGATCCGCAACTCAAGTAATAAAGATCTTTACTCCACAGCGACATGGCAATAGAGAGATGTTAGAAGGTTCTGTAGAAAGACAGGTTGACCAATTAGTCAGCAGACTAGATGGTATGAAGATTATATGAATTTTGGGTCAAAGGTATACTATGAGTGTCAGAATCGACATTGAGTTGTGCACAGGGTGTGGAGTTTGCATTGATAGCTGCCCTTTTAAGGCCATTACTGTCGAAGATGGTATCGCTCACGTGGATGAGACGTGTAATCTCTGCGGTGCGTGTCTGGATGTCTGCGATTTTGACGCTATTTCGATGTCGGATATTAAGAAAACCGAGTTTAAGGGCGACGGCTTTAAGGGCGTGTGGGTATATGCCGAGCAGAGAAATGGGAAGATAGCCAGTGTTGTGTTGGAGCTTTTGGGTGAAGGGAGGATACTGGCTGACAAACTGGGAGTTAACCTTTCTGCTGTCCTTTTCGGCGATAGTATTGAAAGCAAGGCTAATGGGCTGATACAATACGGTGCTGACAAGATATATCTTGTGGATGACCCCCTGCTAAAGGACTTTAATGACGAGATTTACAGTAATATCCTTACTGATCTGATTAAGGAATACAAGCCGGAGATTGTTATATCCGGGGCCACTGCTGTTGGGAGGTCTTTTATACCCAAGGTGTCTGCCAGGCTCGAAACCGGCCTGACGGCGGATTGTACTGGTTTAGATATAGACAGTGAAAAGAGACTCTTACTCCAAACCCGTCCCGCGTTTGGCGGAAATATAATGGCGACAATTATCTGCCCTGACATGCGTCCTCAAATGGCTACCGTCCGCCATAAGGTGATGAAGAAGGCCTCTTATGATCCAAATAGGAAGGGTGAGATAATTACAAAGGGTTTTGATGGTCATGGAAAGAACCTCCGCACGAATGTTCTCGATGTAGTGGAAGAGATTGGAGACTTGGTGAGCATAGCTGAGGCCGATGTGATTGTTTCCGGGGGCAGGGGTCTTCAAGAAGCTAAGAACTTCAGGTTAATTGAAGAATTGGCGAGGACCTTAGACGGGGCCGTAGGGGCCTCCAGAGCAGCTGTTGATGCCGGTTGGATACCATACTCGCACCAGGTTGGGCAGACCGGGAAGACGGTTTGCCCAAAGTTGTATATTGCGTGCGGGATGTCAGGTGCAGTGCAGCACTTAGTAGGAATGCAGTCATCCGATGTTATCGTGGCCATAAACAAGGATAAGGATGCCCCGATCTTTGAGGTGGCCAGTTTTGGGCTTGTGGGAGATCTGTTTGAGGTCATCCCCGTAATGATTGAAAGACTAAAAAATCGGAAAGGATAGGATTCGTTTATGGTTAAATCAGTATTCGTCTTTCCTGGGCAAGGCTCCCAGTACGTCGGTATGGGGAAAGAGCTTTATGATAACTTTCTTGTTGCAAGGGAAACTTTTGAAGAGGCGAATGACTCCCTTGGTCTCGACATAAAGAAGATATGTTGTGAAGACCCAGGCGGGGAGATAGGGTTAACCACCAATACACAACCTGCCATACTCACCACCAGTATTGCCACACTGAGGGTCCTAGG
>JAUXHQ010000050.1 GCA_030621455.1 Deltaproteobacteria bacterium | reverse complement strand
TATATTGTCGGCCTTTTGACCGGAGAGTGCAAAAGGATAGTCGTTCATGGAGGAGATGGCAGGGTAGTCCTTGTCGCCCTTCTCCGTCTTGGGAAATATGGACAGGGTATATTCCTGTAAGCCCTTTAGGTGAACCGTGCAAATGGGATCAGTGAAATCGGACTTCTTGCTATTGTTGATGTATTTCTCACACCTGAGGTTGGAGAGGGTGGTGAGCAGACTGTTTAGCTTCGACTCATCCGCCTCTTTGCCATCAGCATCCTGCCAGACCGTTTTCTCCTCGGGGGTCGGGGTGTCCTCAGTCTCGGTCTTTTTGTCCGCACTGTCCTCGGAAGGGACCGGCTTCAGATTAAAAACCACTGATTGCCGGTCTTTTGTGATGTCTATCTCATGAATTTCGCTCTTCTCAAATGAAAAGACTGTCTTGTCACGGAGATCCTCCACTGAATCCTCAAATTTGCTTTTGAAGTTTCCCTCGGCATGATATATGCTTTCGTGACCCGCGATCTTCACAAAGGTGTGCCTGTGGGACATGGCCGTTTTACCTAATTCAAAATCCCGGATGAGTCTTTCCCCGGCCCAGGCTCTCACGCTGATCCTTTTATCACTATCAAGGTCATACCGGTTATAGTCTTTTGCTTCCGAAACGAGTGCTGTGAGGCTGAGGTTAACCAGGACATCCAGAATACTCTTAACCTTGTCCGGATCGGCTGGATATCCTTGTGGAGCGATACGCCAACGATTATCTGTTTTGTTTATCTCAATGGAGATTTCTTTCCCGGAGATCTCAATCTTGGACAGGTCCTTCTTGGCAACCGTAGGGATTTGCGGCAGTGTGTAATGGGTCCTATCAGGGTTGTGCAGGATCAGATAGAGCGCCAGCGCTAAGATCACGGCCACAAGCACACAATACTCTTTCTTTATCTTCATGAGTATCCTTCCTCATCTCTGGAACATCATTTCGATCCGTTTCTTTCGCGAATGCCGCCTAAACCAGACAAAAAGTCCGAAAATCACAACCAGCACAGGTAGACCTGCAATATTAAATGATTTCACAAAGACCTTAGTCCCCACTTCTGTCTCGTTGAGCGGGTTGAAACTTTGGTCCTTGCTCCTCATAACGGCGATCGCTTCCCGGTTGTTAAGGTAGTCGAGTACGTTCATGATAAACATGGAGTTGGGGCTTCTCCCTTTTGCCTCGATTACGTTGTCCATGAGCATCTCAGGCGATGCCATGATGAAAATCCTGCCCGGTTTACCCTTGGCCAGGAAGTCACCTTCACCCTCAATCTTTGACAGATCCGCCGTGAGCTTTTCATCTGTTGTCTCCTCTTTGTCTGTATCTTCCGAAGGTGTGTCCGCCTCTTCTCTCCGGGGTATGGGTTTGCCGTCAAAATAGCTGGGAAACCGACCTTCCAGAAGGTATGCCAGGGGCCGGCTCTCCTGTTCCTCATCCGATTGTGGCGGCCGGAGGAATATGGGGTTAAGGTTGACACGCCCTGTTGTCTCCCAAGATTTTTCCGACGAGGAAAATAGTGTATGCGCTCTCAATCCGTATTTCTCAATCAGGTCGGTCTCCAGTTCCAGGGGAGATATCTTAATGGCAATCAACCCCTTAATATTTTTCATAAAGGCAAGGTTGTGGTTGATATGCTGTTTCTTGATCAATGGAATATAGTAGATCGCCTTTTCACCGCCGCCCATCTGGGATGAGACCCTTTGTCTGTAACAATTTTCGTCCATGATGTAGGATTCTTTGACACGTATGCCATAATGCTCCAGCATTTTTTCAAGTCCTGTATCAAAAGGGACAAAGATCGGCCCTTGGTTGAATTGAAGGCGCTGACCCGGCTGTTGTGGGGGCATGACCTCTTTGAAGCGGTCAAGAAATATGGCCAGGCTTTTTCCCCTCATCAAGAACTGGTCGATTTGAAACAAGGCATAATCATCGAAGGTCTCCGTGGGCCCGGCGATCATCAGACAGTCCGGGCTGTATGGCATGTCGCCTTCCTTGAGGTTGACATCCTTAATAGTGTAGCTTTGTGAGATTAGTTTCCGGAGGTTCTGTATGGGGTCCTGCTCTTCTTGTCCGACCGGGGTCCCCAGGTTGAACGTGCCGTGATCCGCCAGGTAGCCCAAGTCTTCGTTAATGTCTAGAAGGGATTCAATATTTTCGTTGATGACCCCTTCCATCTCGGTCATGTCCGTCATCTGGTAATGCGTACCTATCGAGGGAATCCTCATAACGTGGATCAACGGCAATGTGATCGCTTTGGCCCCATGCTCTATCACCAGACCGATGGCCCCTTTGCCGGGTTGGATCTCTCCGTCGGCAAGGGCCGGCCATCTCAGGCTTAGAATATTGTGCTTTTCCACTTGTAGCTCAAGGCCCTCATCCTTGGTGGGGTCAAGATGCTCGAATTCGAGCTTTCCGTAATTCTTCTTGTTAAGGTCTTTCACAATCGTTTCCAGCCTCTCCGGAAGTTCGGGAAGGCCGCTGAGAGGTATGAACGGAGCAACCTTCTCCAGGGAAGAGGAGAGAAATAGCCTTACCCGGATCTTCTGCTCCAGTCCCAGAAGTGCACTGATCTTGTTGTTGAGCTTCCGCATGGCCATCGTCAACCGGTATTCCAACCCCTCTGTGGATGTGATAGTGGGAATCCGTTCAATAATGTCACCCTGAATGAGTACAAGGCCCATGAAAGCCTTTTGAAACTTGACCTCATCCTCTTCAATATGTTGAATCTGAACAGGATAGATGCCGTAACTCTTGGCCAGTCTCCGGTTTTTCCCGGCTTCTTCGGTCATGTCACCCTCCTCCGGGCTCACATCGTAGAAGCGGTAATTGAAATACCTGCCCGCATCCATGGAATATTCTTCTAAGAGGTCGTGAAGATAGCGCTCCGTATTGTTGTGGGGTACGGGGAGGTTCTTGGTGAAGAATACATTAATGGTCAGCGGCTCGGAGAGCGTGGATACCACCTGTCGGCTCGCCTCGGATATGGAGTAGAGCTTATTTTCCGTCAGGTCCGCCCTGAAAAAGAAGGTAATGCCCGCCACATTTGCCAGGACAATGAGAACGAGGTATCCGAAGAATTTGATATAGGTTCCCGATTTCTCTTTCATACCCCTCTTAATGCCTTTCAATTTCTTCCCTCCATGACCATATGTGTGCAGTAAAGACCGACAAAGGTGACGCTCAAAAAGTATATAAGGTCCCTTGAATCGATGATGCCTTTTGAGATATTCTGAAAGTGAAAGTCGGCCCCCAGGTACTCGAAGAATCCGAGCCATGACTGGGGGAGAAAAAAGAGCATCTTGTCAATTAGGGTCAAACTGAAACAGATGGCCATACCAATGATGAAAGAGATGATCTGGTTTCGGGTCAGCGAGGAGGCGAGCAGTCCCACACTTACAAAGGATGCTCCCAGGAGAACTGCGCCGACGTATCCCCCGATAACCGGTCCCCAATCGAGTTGGCCGAGAAGCGAGGTGGTTATAGGGTATGCAAATGTGGGAACCAACATGGCTACGATGAATGCAACGGCCGCGAGAAATTTGCCGAGGACCACGTCCCGGAAGGTCACGGGCATTGTGAGGAGGATTTCGTAGGAACCGGTATTCAACTCCTCTGAAAAGAGCCTCATGGTCACGGCCGGTGCCACAAACGAGAAGATAATGGGGAGGAGAACAAAGAAGTTTCGAAGGTCTGCCTGGTTGTAGATAAAGAAAGCTGTGAAGAAGAACCACCCTGTAATGAGGAGAAAAATCGATATAACTATATAGGCTATTGGTGAGATGAAATAGCCATTGAATTCTTTCTTAAGGATGTGTACGACCTGTCGCATATCAATTCTCCGTGGTAAGTTCTCGAAATATATTTTCAAGGCTTTGGGTTTCCTGGTGGAGTTCCAGCAGGGTCCAATCCGTTCCTTTGATCTTCCGGTAGATCTCTCCCCGGAGGTCCCTGGAGGATCGGCAAGTGAGTTTGAAGTTCAGAACATCTTCATCGTTATCTACGTGCGTAGTCTCTATGACTCCGTCAATGGAAATCAGTTCCTTTTCCACGGATTGTAATGTCGCGTTTTCAATGGAAATATTGATTATATAGTCTCCGCTGCATGCCTGCCTGAGGGTCTCTGTGGTGCCATCTGCAACGATCTTTCCGCGGTTGATGATGAGAACACGATCACATGTTGCCTCGGCTTCGTTGAGGATATGTGTGGAGAGGATAACAGTCTTCTCTTTCCCTATCTGCTTTATGATCCCTCGAATTTCTACGATCTGGTTCGGATCAAGGCCGGAAGTGGGCTCGTCAAGGATCAGTATTTCCGGGTCGTTCATCATGGCATGGGCCAGGCCTACCCGTTGCTTGAACCCTTTGGAGAGTTCACCGACAGGTTTGTGCATCACCTCATGTAGGCCGCAGATGTCGGCCAGGTGACGAATCCTGGAGAGCTTTTTGCTCCCCCTCAGTTCCCGGATATCTGCAACATAGTCCAGATAGTCGTAGACTAGCATGTCATGGTAGAGGGGGGCCTCTTCAGGGAGGTAGCCGAGTAATTTCTTGATCTTCAGGGAGTCTTCTTCAATGGTAAGATCTTTAACGTGAATGCTCCCTGAGGTGGGTCGGAGAAAGCCGGTGAGCATTCGCAAAACAGTTGTCTTGCCTGCGCCGTTAGGACCCAGAAGGCCCATGACTTCTCCTTTATGGATGTCAAAATCGATGCAATCTACGGCACAGAGATCACTATAGTATTTGGTAAGGTTTTCCACATGAATCATGACTTTCTCCTCAATATGAGAAATTCCCTTTTTATTCAAGGTGTTTTAAACTAATGGTCCTTTTCTGTCAAGAGAAAAATTGCGACCTGTGCATTTGGTAAGGTTTACCGCTTGCCGAATACTTACTCAACTGCACAGGTCGAAAATTTGGCATCCTTCATAAAAGCTATAAAGTAGTTTACACTTTCGAATAAAAAAACGGTCTCGGCACCGTTGAAGCAGCCATAATTTAAAAAGTGTAAACCGATGTATGAAGGATACCGAAAATTTTCAGTAGAAGTGAATGAAAGTTTGCAAAAAAACTTCGATTTGATTAGAATGCTATCAGGATAAAGAGAGAAGGGCCGTTTGTAAAATTGGACTTCTCTTCTCAGTACTGACCTCACTAAAAGCACTTAAATGGACAATAGGGGGTACATAATCCGGTTTCACTGAACCGAATGATGATGACAGAGGGGTGTATTGATGAAAGAAAGGGTGACTGTGGTATCTTTCGATGTGGACGGGACCCTGGTTCCCATGGAGTTTAACAACCTTGTGTGGATGGAGGAACTTCCTGCTCTTATCGCGGAGAAGAGGGGTATGAGCCTTGAAGATGCCCGGATTTATACCATATCCGAGTATGAGAAAGTCGGAGAAGGGGATCTTCGCTGGTATGAAATGAACCACTGGATCGATCACTTCGATCTGGACACGACTTTCGAGACAATACTCTCTAAATATGAGTCGAGGATAAAGACATTCCCGGATGTTATGCCCACACTGGAGAAGTTGGAAAACAGGTATACACTGATACTTACGACGGCCATGCCGCGGGAGTTCCTGGAGGTGAAGATAAGGACGATCAAACAGTTCTTTCAGTTTGATTTTTCTGTGATATCCGACTTCAAACAGGTAAAAACACCGGAAAGTTACTTGACTATATGTGAAAGATTGAACATATCACCATCGGAACTCCTCCATATCGGTGATCATTGGGAGTTTGACTACGTGGCTCCCAGAGAGGCAGGGGCAAACGCCATCTTTCTCGACAGACAGAGAAAGAGGGTAGGAGATTTTGTGATCCATGACCTAGAAGAATTGGAATTATAACTTTGCAGGAGCTATGCAGATAGACCTGTTTGACCGTCAGGTGACGGAGAGATTGAAGAGAGAAGCGCCGCTCGCTGAAAGGATGCGTCCCCTTACCCTCGATGAGTTTGTAGGGCAGGATCACATCCTGGGAGAGGACAGGGTGCTCCGGAGAGCCATTGAGGCAGGTGAAGTTCAATCATCAATATTCTGGGGACCACCGGGTACGGGCAAGACAACCCTGGCCCTTCTGATTACAGAGAAAACAGAGGTGCAGTTCGTCTCGTTCAGCGCGGTCTTGTCGGGGGTTAAAGAGATAAGAAAGGTCATAGAACGGGCGAGGGAGGACCTGGGGTTCGGTAAAAAACCGACTATCCTCTTCGTAGATGAAATCCATCGTTTCAACAAGGCACAACAGGATGCATTTCTTCCCCATGTTGAGAATGGAACGATCATCCTTGTTGGGGCCACTACCGAAAATCCGTCCTTTGAGATTATCTCCCCCCTTCTTTCCCGTGTCAAGGTCTTTGTGCTAAACCTTTTGGAAGAAGAGGATCTGGAGACTATACTCAAACGTGCCATTTCAGACAGGAAGAGGGGTTTGGGTAACTATGGAATTGATATGGACCCGGTTGCCCTCCGGCATATTGCCCGAATGGCTGACGGCGATGCCAGACAGGCATTGAATGCCCTGGAATTGGCCGTGATGACCACGACACCCGACAGGGATAATGCGAGGCATATAACCCTTGCGCGCATAGAGGATGTGGTTCAACGGAAGTCCCTTATCTATGATAAAGGGGGGGGAGAGCACTACAACCTCATCTCGGCTTTGCATAAGAGCATGCGGGGGAGCGATCCTGATGCTGCCCTGTATTGGTTTGGGAGGATGATGGAAGCAGGGGAAGATCCACTTTACATAGCAAGACGGTTGATCAGGTTTGCATCTGAGGACGTGGGGAATGCCGATCCCTACGCACTTCAGTTGGCGGTCTCGGCCATGCAGGCCTATCACTTTGTTGGTTCTCCTGAGGGTGACCTGGCCCTCGCTCAGTCTGTAATATACCTGGCCTGTGCTCCCAAGAGCAATGCCATATATACAGCATATTCAAGAGTTAAAGACGACATCCGGAAAACGCAGGCTTTGCCTGTTCCTTTACATATACGCAATGCCCCCACCTCTCTGATGAAGGACTTAGGGTATGGAAAGGGCTACAAGTATCCTCATGACTTTCCTGATAGCCACGTGGAAGAGGAGTATTTGCCTGAAAACCTCAAAGGAAGAACATACTATCGGCCTACTGATAACGGTTTCGAGGCCAAGACAGGGAAGAGGCTAGAGAAATGGAGGGAAAGGAAGAGAGGGGGTTTAAGGAAAGGATGAAACAGGATATTTCCAGGGCCCGCGTATTCGTTGATAGATACAGTAAGGATAGCTATGGACGTTCGGATGATCTGGCTGGATATGTTAGAAAGTACGAGGAAAAAACACGGCCGGTTGTGGCCGGGGCCATCTGTTTGAGGTTAATAGAGCATGTCAGTCTGAAAAACCATAAGAGGCTCTTGAAGGGGCTCGGGAGCATCAAGGAGTATATCGGTAGTGAGCGGATCGAGGAGATACAGGAAACAATTGGCGGTGTTTGTGAAGAATACGAATGGAAAAAGGTCAATAGTTACATGGAGTTAAAGATAAAACTGGGGGCCTTCCTCAAGGATGGGTTAAAGCGGCAGGGCATTTCGGGATCTGCTATTGAAGCTAATGTGGGGAAGTCTTCTCAGTGGAAAGACCTTCTGTATAATCTCGATACGACGTATAATAAGTTACTGGATCATGCCAAGGGAGAACCGGGGACCCGGATGAAGCCTTAACCCTCTGGGATAGCCAGAGTATTGACCCTTTGGGTCAATCTGGACACCTTTCTTGAAGCGGTCTTTTTATGGATTACGCCCTTTGAGGCTGCTTTGTCAAAGGCAGGAATGGCCTTTGCCAGGGCTTCGGTTGCAGACTCCATGTCCTTCTCATCGACTGCCTTTCGTACCTTCTTAACGGTAGTCTTCAGGTACGATTTGACCATCACGTTTCTCTTCCTGCGTTCCTTACTTTGCCTGTCCTGTTTAATCGCCGACTTATGTGTTGCCAAATTTCATCCTCCCAAGGTAAAAGCCTATGCTAAGGTTAATCTTCGGACCTTTTTAACACGCTATTGTTGATTCTGTCAAGGTTTTTTTCAGCAATTACCCCTCAGCACCGAAAGCATATCCGTCAAGATCGGGAATTTCCGCTTCTAAAAATAGCTTAATTTTATGTTTTAACCTCTTTTCGATCTGTCTTACCCTTTCTTTTGAAATGCCGTATTTGTTCCCTATTTCCTGTAGAGTCAACGGGGAATTCGAAAGTAGTCTTTCTTCAAAAATATACAACTCTTTACCTTCCAGAGTACTGCGAAGTTCCCGGAGCTTATCATGGAGTATGCCTCTCTCCTCGGATTCCACCAGCACCTGATCATGAGATGGTTCCCCGGAAGGCAAGAGGTCTTTATGGGTAGTATCAGATTCGTCGCTCACCTGACTCTCCAGGGAAACCTCCCATCCTCCCATCCGCTGATCCATTTCTATGATGTCTTTTTCGCTGGTGTCAAGGTTCTCGGCTAAGAGCTTTGGACTGGGATCATGACCCAAAGCACGCAACCTTTTCTTCTCTTTGCTAAGATTGAAAAATAACTTCCTTTGCGCTTGAGTTGTGCCGATCTTTACCAAACTCCAGTTGTCAATGATGAATTTTAAGATATAGGCCTTAATCCAAAAGGATGCATAGTAAGAGAATTTCGCACCCTTGTATGGGTCAAACTTTTCCACTGCCTGGGTCAAGCCGATATTGCCTTCCTGGACCAGGTCAAGAAGGCTCGTGGTCCAGTATCGCTGAAACTTGAGGGCGATATGAACAACGAGCCTCAAGTTTGATGTAATCAACTTTTGTCCCGCTTCCATGTCCCTATTATGTTTGTATTTTAAGGCCAGGCTGCGTTCCTCTTCCACTGAGAGTAACGGATAACGTCTGATTTCTGCAAGGTATCGTTGTAAAGGATCGAATGGGACCAGAGAAGTCCCTGTTGGTCCCCCCACTTCAGCCTTTTCAACATCGTCTTCCTTTTGTGCCTTTTCCACTTTACCACTGTCCATTTAAGTTAAATATTTATGACAATAAAACCCTTGCTACGGCGTTTCTTTGAATCTGGTTAGTCCCCTCATAAATCTGGAGACCCTTAGCATCCCTCATCATTCTCTCTACAGGATATTCT